>JBCCZN010000178.1:0-5787 GCA_039187375.1 Pseudomonadota bacterium | reverse complement strand
CTGACGCCACAGGCGTGCGGTCATCGCCAGCATCTCGATGTCAATGTCCGGCCCTGGATAGCCAAACGCTTCGATGTCAGCCTGGTGGAATTGGCGATAGCGTCCTTTTTGTGGCCGCTCGTAACGGAACATGGGTCCGATGGTCCAGAGTTTTTGCTTTTGGTTATGGGTCAGCCCATGGCTAATGGCGGCACGCACCACCCCCGCGGTTGCTTCGGGGCGCAGTGTCAAACTCTCGCCATTACGATCGGCAAACGTATACATCTCTTTTTCGACGATGTCCGTCGCATCGCCGATGGAGCGCTTGAACAGCTCGGTGTGCTCCACTATCGGCAATCGAATGTGCTGGTAACCGTAGGCAGCGAGCAGAGACTCCAGCTGCGCTTCCAGCCATAACCAATGCGCGCTATCAGGAGGAAGAATGTCGTTCATACCCCGAATGGGGCGAATCTGCGCACTCATAGATCAAATCCAGTCAGAGCAATGTCAGGCGTGCCGCACGACCGCGCCGCATCGCGTCGGTGATCTGAACAGGCTTACCATCCAGAGATAACTGCACCGCATCGGCTACGCCAACCGTGATCGACAGCGGCCTGGGGCCGTCAATGCGGCGCTCCAGGCCACTGCTGGCGGTACCGTAGGCCAGTCGTGTGCCGTTCGCGTCGACGACCTCATACCAGCATTCTGCGGAAAACCGCATGCGAAGCCCGTCGCTGATCGTGCTGCTGGGCACCGCTTGCGTAAGGTTATCCATCGCAACCGACAGATCTGTAACGGGCTCGGGATTCGTGGCCACCGAATCGCTCGAGGCCCGTTCAGCCGCTGCTAAGCGGTCGGCAAAAGTGGTGGCCGCCATCGACTCGTTGGCGGACTCATTTGCCTGAGGTACGGCCGCACTTTCAATCCCGGTGGTTTGCGGTGCCTGCCGTGTCATCAGATCCGACCCAAATCGCGCACCGAGGAAAAGCAGTGCGCCTGCCAGTGCCACGACTGCTACCGCAATGCCCAACACTACCGGCCAGCGTGAAGCGGAGCGTATCGGTCGATTGTATTGAATGATCAACTCAGGCACCGCATCGCTGGCAAGCCCTGTGCGCGCATGGAAACGATCAGCCGCCTCGTCCGGATCCAGTCCAAGGTGCGCGGCAACGGCTCTCAGATGCCCCTTTACAAACACCGTTGCACCGATGTCATCGAATGCCTCTGCCTCGAGCGCCTCGATAATATCGACGTCCAAATGCAATGACTGTGCAACCGCATCGGGCGAGAGATTCTGTCCCTCTCTGGCCTCGCTGAGCCAGCTGCCTACCGGTTCGGGCGTCGCGACGACATCCTGCGCCGGCTCTGCGCTGTCGACCTGATCACTCACGCCGTTTTAGCTGCCGCGGTTCAGCCGCGCCGCCTCCGGCGACTGCGGAAATTGCTCAAGCAGCGTCGCCGCGAAATCCTGCGCAGCGATATCATCGCCTAGCTGTTTCTCTACCCGCCAGGCCAACAACAACGTCTCAGCGGTCGGGTCATTGGCGTCAAACAAGCGCTGCAGGAACGCACGCGCACTGAGCGCATTGCCGGTGCTATATTTCAACGCCGCCAGCTGCAACAGCGCCTCGGAGTAGTTGGCCCGTATCGCCAACGCCTGTCGAAAATACCGCTCAGCGGCGGCGTCATCGTCACCCTCCAGCATGCAAACGCCCGCGTTGGTCAAAGCCGCTGCCGGCGTGCCATATAGAGGATTATTGGCCGCACGTTCGAAATACTTGCGCGCATCCGAGTAGCGACCGCGGCCACACAAGTGAATCGCGTAGCTGTTCTGAACTGCACCGTCATCCGGTGCGACCCGAATCGCGTTGCGGTAAGAGCGTTCAGCCAGATTGGTCTCATTGATGCGCTCATACAGTATCGCCAGCGTGAAATGTGCTGCGGCGTTGTCGGGATTCTGACTGACAGAGCTTTCGAGACGATCACGCGCCTGCTGCAGTTTGCCCTGCTTTAGATATTCAACGCCAAGCTGGTAGTTGTAAGCGGCGGCGTCATCCGGTGACTCTTTCGTGACCCGACCGTATTCCTCGGTCACACATCCGCTGGTCGCGCTCACCATTGCAATCACAAGCAGGATGCTCAATGCCCATCGTTTCATGCTGCGTCACCGTGTTAATCGTAACGTTGATGGTAGCGCAACGCCTGCAGCGGCGCGAGATGCTATCGGCTTGAAACGGCGACTCTGTCGCTCAGGCGGCGACGCATTCGGTCCTGGACACGACCGGCCAACTGTCCACAGGCCGCATCGATATCGTCACCGCGCGTTTTGCGGGTCGTGGTCACAATACCGCTGGCACGAAGCCGGTCAGAGAATTTTTGGATTGTGCGGGAATGCGAGCGCTTGAAGGCGGTGCCGTTAAATGGGTTGAACGGAATCAAATTCACCTTGGCAGGCTGGCCACGGAGCAACCCGATCAACTCATTAGCATGCACTAATGAATCGTTGACACCATCGAGCATCACATATTCAAACGTGATCGTGCGGTTGTTATGCGCATCGGCATAGCGCCAACAGGCCTCCAGCAATTCAGCAATCGGATGCACGCGATTGATCGGCACCAACCGGTCCCGCAACGCATCATTCGGTGCGTGCAACGACACCGCCAAAGCGACATTGCAATCCGCGGCGAGTTTATCGATTTGCGGTACCAGGCCCGATGTTGAGAGCGTGACCCGACGCCGGGACAAACCGTAAGCCAAATCGTCCAACATCAATTGAATGGCGGGCACCACGTTGCGGTAGTTGGCCAGCGGCTCACCCATCCCCATCAATACGACATTGGTGACCGCCGGCTCACCATTGTCACGGCGGGGCAATTCGTTCATCGCAATCCAGACCTGCGCGATAATCTCGGCGGTGGTCAGATTGGAGTTGAATCCCTGCTGTGCCGTTGCGCAAAACGCACAGTCCAAAGCACATCCCACTTGTGAGGAAATACACAGCGTGCCGCGACCAGCCTCGGGAATGAAGACCGTTTCGATTGCCTGACCACTGTGTGCGGACAATAACCACTTGACGGTGCCATCACGCGAGTCGTGCCGGCCGATTACATTCGGCAATGCCAGTTCGGCAGACGTCTGCAACTCGGCCCGCAGGGATTTCGACAGATCCGTCATCTGGCCAGGGTCGAGTGTGAATCGCTGATGTATCCACTGCAGCAACTGCCGGGCCCGGAAGGGCTTGTGTCCACGCGCCTCAAACCACGCCTGCAGCGAATCGCGCGGCATACCGAGCAAATTGTCTGCAGGCGAGGACATCGGTGACACAGGTCGAGGCGGATTATTTGCCGCGCGTGCGCGCGCTGATACCGTCAGGGAAGAAGAACGCGATTTCCTGCGCCGCGGTATCGGTACCGTCAGAGCCGTGGACGACATTTTCTTCAATGCTCGCAGCGAAATCCTTGCGGATCGTACCCACATCGGCATCCGCCGGATTGGTAGCACCCATCAGGTCACGATTGATCGCGACGGCATTCTCGCCGTGCAATGCCTGCACCATGACCGGCCCGGACATCATGTAACTGACCAGATCGTTGAAGAAAGGCCGCTCATTGTGCACCGCATAAAAGCCCTCTGCCTGTTCACGCGTCAGGTGCATCATGCGGGCCGCGACGATTTCAAGGCCTGCTTTTTCGAAGCGGCTGTAAATCTCGCCAATCAGGTTTTTTTCAACGCCGTCGGGTTTGATGATCGAAAGCGTAGTTTCCAGTGACATTGCAGATTCCTCTCGTTATTCAATTACTGCTGATTTGACTGCTGCCGCGCACTTTTAGTCGGCAACATTAAAACTCTCGCCGCAACCACACTCGCCCGCGACGTTGGGATTGTTGAAGCGAAAAACCTGATTTAGGCCATCCTGAACAAAATCGACCTCGGTACCATCGATGAACGGAAGGCTAGCCTCGTCGACCAAAACCTTTAGACCATCCTGTTCAAACACCGTATCGTCTTCTGCCACTGCATCCGCGTACTCGATGACATAGGCGTAACCATTACAACCGGATTTGCGCACCCCCAACCGCAGACCAACGCCATGACCGCGCTGCGTCAGATAGTTCTGCACACGATTGACTGCACTGTCCGTTAACGAAACACTCATGCTCGATCTCCTGTTTTCTCACGCACCTTGTCGCACAACTGCAACCATGCATCCTCGACGAGTAACAACTCGCCAAGGTGTTCGCGGGGTAGCGACAAGGCCACCAACCACTGCTGCGGCTGCGCACTGGGCCAGTCCCCTTGCTCAAGCACGGCGTTAGCCTGACGCAGCCAAAATTCACAGGCTGCAATGAGAACCGGACTACCCAAGGCGTAAAAGCGCACCTCACAGGGCTTACCACCGCTTGCGAGGCTAGCCAGCAATTGTACCGCACTGGCGCCGGTTCCGTGTGCGCTTGCACGCAGATCGGCGCTACGACCGTCAGCCAGCCACCTCAAAGAACCTAGCACCTCCTGTACAGGCGGTGTCATGTCGACACATCCGCAGCTGAAACTCCCGACAATGGGCCACCAATTTCTCGCAGGCGCGCCACTGCGGCCACGAAACGATCTGCAGCAATTTCCACCTCAGCGGCGGTGGTAGAACGACCCAGGGAGAAACGCAGCGAGGCCTGTGCCTCGTGATCCGATAAGCCAATCGCCCGCAGCACAAATGATGGTTCCTGATACGTCGAGTTGCAGGCCGAGCCCGCTGAGACCGCAACCGGCGACATCGCAGCCAACAAACTGCGCCCGTCCACGCCGTCGACACGCACATTAATAATGCCCGCAAGCCGCTGTGACCGTGAGCCATTGAGGGTAACGCCCGGCACTGCCAGCAGCGCATCCAGCAGCGCATCAGCCAGAGGTGCGACATAATCCATATCAGACTGACGCTGTTGCAACACCCGTCGCGCCGTCGCACCGAATCCAACAATCTGATGCGTCGCTGGCGTGCCAGGACGCAACGCTCGTTGCTGCCCGCCGCCATACAACAATGGCTCTAGCATTGGTACTTCTGAATTGGTCACGATCAGAGCGCCGACGCCTTTGGGACCGTACGCCTTGTGCGCAGTGACTGACAGCAGATCGATACCCAGCCGTGCCGGCTCCAGCGCGAGTTTGCCCCAGGCTTGGGCCGCGTCGACATGCCATAACGCCCGGTGTGCACGCATGGCCACAGCGATCGCCTCGATGTCGGCAATGCTGCCAAGCTCGTTGTTGACCCACATTGTCGAGACGAGTGTCGTATCGTCGCGCAAGGCGTCAGCAAGTTGCGCCGCATCGATACAACCATCGTGACCCGGTTGCAGCCAGGTCACCTCGAAACCGCTGCGCTCCAAATACTTGAATGGATCGAGTACAGCCTTGTGTTCGACCGTGGTCGTGATCAAGTGTCGGCCCTCGTGGGCGCGATAACGAGCCGCACCAATGATGGCAAGATTGTCCGACTCGGTCGCACCGGATGTCCAGATCACTGACGGTGCGCGCAGTCCGACAGATTCGGCCAATGCATCAGCTGCCTGATCAATTGCCGCTCGTGCTAGCTCGCCGGCCGCATGCGAAGACGAGGGATTGGCGCAACCTGCAGGTCCGCTCAGGCATGCCAGCATCTGAGCAGCGACATCAGCATCGATGGGCGTACTCGCTGCGTAATCCAGATAAACAGGCTCAATCTGTGGCAATCCGAACATGGCTCGCTCCCTCCTTCAGGCGCCGTTGCGCCAGCGATCAGACTCGAGCGCCGCCAACAAACCGCGCAGGATGTTG
>JBCCZN010000177.1:0-5901 GCA_039187375.1 Pseudomonadota bacterium | reverse complement strand
GTGCGCTTTTGTGTTTTTGATTGAGCCATACCGGTAGTTTAGTACATCGCGCAGACTTCGCATGAAAGACACGCTCACGGCCAAGTTCCACAACTCAATCGACGCCTTCGATGCGAGCGAGTGGAACGCCATGGTCGATCCAGACTACCCCCACCTCAGCCATGAGTTTCTGACTGCGGCGGAGCACTCGCAAAGCGTCAGCAACGAGACCGGTTGGCAAGCCAACCATCTGGGACTTTACAACGAAGATAAACTGGTTGGCGCCATGCCGCTCTATCAAAAGTCTCACTCCTGGGGTGAGTTCGTCTTTGACTGGAGCTGGGCCGATGCCTACCGCCGCGCGGGTCTTGAGTACTACCCCAAACTGATTAGCGCCACGCCATTCACGCCTGCGACAGCACCCAAGATGTTGACCACACAGACGGACGAGGCTGAAGCGCATCAGCGTGCGCTGCTGGATGCCGTATTGTCGTTTGCGCGCCAACACGCATTCTCTTCATGGCACCTACAATTTGTTGCGACTCACGAGCGCGCACTGTGCGAGGCCAATGGACTGATGTTGCGCGAGGATTGCCAATTTCACTGGCACAACCGCAATTACACGGACTTCGATGATTTTTTGTCCAATTTTTCCAGCAAAAAACGTAAAAACGTCAAACGCGAGCGCCGCCGGATCAAGGAAGCCGGCATCCAACATCAAATCGTTGCCGGCGACGCGATTACGGATGCACAGATGGCGGATGCCTGGCGGCTATGCAGTTATACCTTCATGGTGCGTGGCCACACACCCTACCTGAATCTGGATTTTTTCAATCGGCTGCGCACGCTGCGCTCTGAGAGTCTGGCACTGGTGCTTGCCAGTGACGGCGAGGATACGGTCGCTGCGGCGATTTTGCTGCGCGGCGAATCAACGCTATTTGGCCGTTATTGGGGGAGCGAGGCGCATCACCACAGCCTGCATTTCGAAACCTGCTATTACCAGGGCATTGAATACTGCATTCGCGAAGGCCTGCAGCGCTTTGAGCCTGGCACCCAGGGCGAGCATAAGGTGAGCCGCGGATTCCTGCCAGTCGCGACACAGTCCGCGCACTGGCTAGCGCACCCGCAGTTTGCCAGCGCCATTGGCGATTATCTAGAACGCGAGGCCAGCGGCGTCGAACGCTACAAACAGGCGATCGCGGCACGCTCTCCGTTCAAGCGCAATCCCGAGGCCGATGCATCATGACTCTGCTCTGGCTTGGTGAAGACTCCGGCACCCACTTCCCACCGCTCGACCAGGCACTAAATGAACCCAATGGCCTGTTAGCAGCCGGTGGGGATCTGTCTACCGAACGACTGCTCAGCGCCTACACTAAGGGCATTTTTCCCTGGTATTGCGACGGCCAACCCATCCTTTGGTGGAGTCCGGACCCGCGTATGGTGTTGCGCCCCGACCAGTTTCATTGCAGCCGTAGTTTGCGCAAAACCCTGCGTAAAGCAGGCTGGCAAATAACACTGAACACGTGTTTCGATGCGGTGATTGATGCCTGCGCTGCACCGCGGTACGAAGAAGAAGGCACCTGGATTACCAGGCAGATGCGCACGGCCTATTGCAATTTGCACTGTGAAGGCTGGGCCCACAGCGTCGAGGTGTGTTTTGATGGCGAGCTGGTTGGTGGCCTGTACGGTGTTGCCATCAATCAGGTCTTTTTTGGTGAATCGATGTTCTCGCGTCGGTCGGATGCCTCAAAAATCAGCTTATTTGCGCTGTCACGATCACTCGATAAAGCGGGCTTTGCGCTGATCGATTGTCAGATGCACACCCCTCATCTGGAGTCGCTAGGCGCGCGCACCCTGCCTAGGCGTCAGTTTATTGGTCAGCTGCAGCGGCACTGCAATACCTTGAAAAAATGGCAGTCCGCCTTGATCTCTGTCGACGAACTGCGCAATTGATCGCTAACAAAGCCGTAACCGCGGCTGTTTCATTGCATTGTGCGGTGCCTTCGCGGAGAATTCGCGACCGAAACTACCTAAAGGAGGCCTGTTTTTGGCTAAGGAAGAAGCAATTCAAATGGAAGGCGTTGTCGTCGACACGCTGCCCAACACCACGTTCCGGGTTGAACTCGAGAATGGTCACAACGTGACCGCACACATCTCGGGAAAAATGCGCAAGCATTACATCCGTATTTTGACTGGCGACAAGGTCACGGTTGAGCTCACCCCGTACGACCTCAGCAAGGGTCGCATCGTCTATCGCGGCCGTTGATCAGCAGCGACCGCTAGCCCTCTTCAGTCGATCCTTCATCTACCTGTGCCGGCAGCTTCTCCAGCTGCGGCGTCAAGCGCTCAAACTGCAGTTCCAGTTCGTCATCGACAACGAGAACACGTACGTGACCGCCGTCCGCAAGGTCACCGAATAACAGATCATCCGCCAACCGCCGTTTGATGTGTTTCTGAATAATTCGGGCCATCGGACGTGCGCCCATTGATTTGTCATAACCACGCTCAGCGATCCAATCACGGGCCGCATCGGTCAACTCCAACGACACGTTCGACTGCAGCAGTTTCGCTTCAAGCTCCACGACCAGCTTATCCACCACGCGCGCCACAGAATGAGTATCGAGTGGCTTGAACTGAATGATCGCATCCAGTCGGTTCCGAAACTCCGGCGTAAACGACTTCTTGATCACCGACATGCCGTCGGTGCTGTGGTCCTGATGGGTGAAACCGATCGATGCCCGGCTCATCTCCTGCGCGCCAGAGTTGGTTGTCATGACCAGCACGACATTGCGGAAGTCGGCCTTACGCCCATTGTTGTCGGTCAGCGTGCCGTGATCCATGACCTGCAACAGCAGATTGAATACTTCCGGATGCGCTTTCTCGATCTCGTCCAACAGCACGACCGCGTGCGGATTCTTAGATACCGCTTCCGTGAGCAAGCCACCTTGGTCATAGCCGACATAGCCCGGCGGCGCACCGATCAGGCGCGACACCGTATGCCGCTCCATATACTCGGACATATCAAAGCGCAGCAGCTCGATACCAAGACACTGGGCGAGCTGGCGTGTGACCTCAGTCTTGCCGACACCGGTAGGGCCTGCGAACAGGAATGAACCCACCGGTTTTTCTTCATCGTTCAAGCCGGAACGTGCCATCTTGATCGATGCGCTCAGCGCGTCGATAGCTTCATCCTGGCCGAAAATCACAAGCTTCAGATCACGCTCGAGCGTCTTCAAGACATCTCTATCCGACGCACTAACGTGTGCTGGCGGTATACGTGCCATTCTGGCAACAATGTTCTGCACGGCCTGCACGCTCACCGAGCTCGGTCGCTCACTCTCAGGCTGCAAGCGCAAATGCGCCCCGGCCTCATCGATCACATCAATCGCCTTGTCCGGCAACTGTCGGTCGTTAATGTGCTTGGCCGCCAATTCTGCAGCGGCTTCCAGTGCGTCAGTTTCATAGCGTATGCCGTGATGTTCCTCGAACCGGCTCTGCAGTCCCTGCAGAATCAACACGGTCTCAGCAACCGAAGGCTCCGGCACTTCGATTTTCTGGAAGCGTCGCGCGAGCGCATGATCTTTTTCGAAGATACCGCGGTATTCCTGATAAGTCGTCGAGCCGATGCAACGCAACTTGCCATTGGCGAGCACGGGCTTGATCAGGTTCGACGCGTCCATCACGCCGCCCGACGCGGCCCCGGCGCCGATGATGGTATGAATTTCATCGATGAACAGCACCGCACCGGCATGCTCGGCAAGCTCACGCACCACCGCTTTCAGGCGCTTCTCGAAATCACCCCGGTATTTTGTGCCCGCCACCAGAGCGCCCATGTCCAGTGAGAATATGGTCGCGTCCATCAGGACTTCGGGCACCTTCTCCTCGACGATCAAGCGCGCCAGACCCTCGGCGATCGCCGTTTTGCCAACACCCGCCTCGCCGACATACAACGGATTGTTCTTGCGTCGTCGGCAGAGAATCTCAATCGTGCGTTCGATTTCCAAGGTACGGCCGATCAACGGGTCAATCCTGCCCTCAATCGCCTCGGCATTGAGGTTGGTCGCATATTTGTCGAGCGCCGTCTCACCCTCGCCACCCTCTGCGTCTTCACCATTGCCCAATGCCTCATCCGACTCGCTATCGAACGCTTCGGTGCGACTGACGCCATGCGAGAGATAATTGACGACATCCAGTCGCGTGACATTTTGCAGATTGAGCAGGTAAACCGCTTGCGACTGCTTTTCGCTGAAGATCGCAACCAGCACATTGACGCCGGTGACCTCTTTCTTGCCACTAGACTGCACATGAAACACCGCTCGCTGAAGTACGCGCTGAAAACCCAGCGTCGGCTGAACCTCTTGGTCAATGTCTTCGGCAAGCTTCGGCGTCGTCTGCCCAATGACCTCGTTCAGCTCGCGTTTGAGCCGGGCAATATCCAGCTCCAGCGCTTTTAACAGCTCATAGACTTCCGGGATATCCAGAATGGCGAGCAACAGGTGCTCCACGGTCATAAATTCGTGGCGCTGGTCCCTAGCGCTCTGAAACGCTTCGTTAAGACAGTATTCGAGTTCGCTGTTCAGCATCTTGCTAATCCCTTGCGCACTAACTCAGTCCGCTTCCATCGTACACATCAGTGGATGCTGGTGTTGCTCGGCCGCCTGACTCACCTGCGCGACCTTGGTTTCGGCAACGTCATAGGTAAATACGCCACAAACACCCTTACCTTTCGTGTGTACCTCTAACATAATTCGCGTCGCCAACGCGCGATCGTGCGAAAACACCTGCTCCAGAATCTGCACGACGAACTCCATCGGCGTGTAATCGTCATTGATTAATACGACGCGGTATAGCGGCGGTTTCTTAAGCTTCGGGCGAGCCTGTTCGACGACGGTGCCGACACCCTCGCGGTCAGAATCTGCCGGCTCATTGGCGTTATTCGCTTCCATCCAATCCATATTGAGGTCAGACCCAGAGAATCAATAGCGGTTCAATGCCGGATTGGCACTGTGTCAGGAACCATCCGTATCCGGGCGATTCTAACCCGATAGCCATGGCCACGCCGCTTGTTCGGCGTCGCCGGACTACCGTATGATCACTGGGCTGGCCAGCGTTCAGCATTACAAAGCCCAACTAACAAGAGCTGACCGTCTTGACGCACGATACCTGCAGAGCCAATCACACATGAACACGCTGGGAGCGACGTCCATGGATGGTATGCGCCAATTAGCCGGACATCCGGTGGCGCAAGCCTTGCAGCGTCGCGGACCCGCCGTCGCACTAGTGCTACTGACCGTTCTCATCGCCTGGCTGCTCGCCAAGCTCATTTGGTTGCTGATTCCTGGCACCGAAGAAGCACCGATCGACGTTCTCGCGCCGGCCACAAGCGGCGCACCAGCTGATGCCGAGCAAATCAGGGCCGGCGTTGATGTCTCACCGATCATCGACGCCCACCTGTTCGGCGTCGCGGTACCCGAGCCCGAACAATCTGCGGTTGTTGAAGAAGAAGTGGTCGATGCGCCGGAGACCGATCTGCCATTGAAGCTAAAGGGCACGCTGGCCGGTGACCCGGCTGAAGCCAGTCTTGCCATTATCGCGGATGGTAACCAGGAGAAGCTCTACACTGTTGTCGGTGATTCGCGCTTTATCCGCAATGGCGTCAGTCTGCACTCAGTGCACGGCACTTACGTTGTGATCAACCGCAACGGCAAACTCGAGACACTCTCATTGCCCACCGCATCCGAATCACCGCCGGCCCGCCAGCCGGTGCGACGTCGCACCAACCTGCGCCGCGCACCAGCAAGCACGCGCAACATCACTCAGGTCATTACCGAAAACGCAACCCAGTTCACCCAAATCGTGCAGCCGCGACCCTATTTTGTCGCCGGCAAGCAAAAGGGCTACAGACTCTATCCGGGTCGCGAT
>JBCCZN010000176.1:0-5907 GCA_039187375.1 Pseudomonadota bacterium | reverse complement strand
GGTGGGTGTCGACACCGACAACTGGCATGCGGCATTGAAGAACACCCTGCGGCAGGCGCCGGATGTCATCCTGATCGGCGAGATACGAGACCGTGAAACGATGGAATACGGTATCCAGTTTGCTGAGACCGGTCACCTGTGTCTGGCGACCTTGCACGCCAACAGTGCCAACCAGGCGCTGGATCGCATCATCAACTTCTTCCCGGAAGAGCGTCGCGCGCAATTGTTGATGGACTTGTCGTTGAACGTGCGTGCACTGATTTCGCAGCGACTGATTCCGCGTGAAGGTGGCCTTGGCCGTGTCGCCGCGATGGAGATTATGCTGACAACGCCA
Source organism: Pseudomonadota bacterium (assembly GCA_039187375.1). Classification (GTDB taxonomy): domain Bacteria; phylum Pseudomonadota; class Gammaproteobacteria; order Steroidobacterales; family Woeseiaceae; genus CALBPI01. Next base: position 5,573 of record JBCCZN010000176.1, on the reverse strand, counting down.
TTGATCGCAGATTTGATCTTTAAGGGTGACGTGGCGCAGATCAAGGAGATCATGGCGCGTTCAACACGTCTGGGTATGCAGACCTTCGATCAGGCGCTGTTTGCACTGTATGAGGAGGAGATCATCTCCTACGAAGAAGCGATGCGAAATGCCGACTCGAAGAACGAGCTGCGTCTGAACATCAAACTCAACAGCAAGCGTAGCCGCTCCGAAGAGGATGTGGCGGCCGCCAGTCTGCGGATCATGGAAGAAGAATCCAACGAAACCATCATGTACTAGCCCGCCGGGTCCGCGAATCGATGAATGTAAAACCCCTCTTTAAGTTGATGGTCGAAAAACAGGCCTCGGACCTGTTCTTCACGCCATTTGCCCCAGTGAAGATCAAGATTGACGGCAAAATCATGTCGGTCAACAAAATGGAACTCTCACCCAAGCAGGTACGGCAGGCTGCCATGGAGATCATGACGGACGAGCAGCTCGAGGCGCTCGGTAGGGATCTCGAGGTAGATTTTGCAGTGTCCGAACAGGGTCTGGGCCGGTTCCGTGTCAACGTATTTCAGCAGCGTGGCAATATCGCGATGGTGTTGCGTTACATCACGGCCGAGATGCCATCATTGGATCAATTGGGCATGCCGGAGACGTTCAAGGAGCTGATACTGAACAAGCGCGGCCTTATTTTGATGGTCGGCGCAACCGGCAGCGGCAAGTCCACCACCATCGCTGCGATGATTAACCATCGGAACGAAAAGACCGCCTCGCATATTATTACCATTGAGGATCCAATCGAATTTTTGCACAAGAACAAAAAGTCGATTGTGAATCAGCGTGAGCTGGGCCTGGACACACGCTCTTATCACAACGCCATGCGCAGCGCGCTGCGTGCGGCGCCGGATCTCGTCATGGTTGGCGAGATTCGCGATGTTGAAACGATGCAGGCGGCGTTGAATATCGCCGGAACCGGCCAGCTCGCGGTAGCGACGCTACACTCGAACAACGCCCCGGAAACGCTGGATCGAATCATCAACATGTTCCCGGTGCAGCAACAAAAACAGGTTTTTATTGATCTGAGCCAGTACGTCAAGGCGATCATCTCGCAGCGTCTGGTGCGCAATCGCGAGGGTCGCCGCGTCGCCGCGGTCGAGGTCATGCTCAATACGCCACACATTGCTGAGTTGATCGAAAAGGGCGACATCGTCGGCGTAAAGGAAGCGATGCGCGAGTCAAAAGAGCGCGGTATGCAGAGTTTTGATAGCGCCTTGCTGAAGCTCTATCAGACCGGCACGATTACCCTGCAGGAAGCGCTGGACAACGCGGATTCGCGCACCAATCTTGAAGCTCAGATCAACTTCGGTTAGCGCGGTGCTCTGCGTATCACGTGTCGCGCCATTGCGATGCGGTGCGATTGACACGCTCGAGTAACGCCATACGAATGGCAACGCCATTGCGCACCTGTTCGGTGACCAATGAGCGGGGGCCATCGGCCACGCCACCATCGATTTCGACGCCACGGTTCATAGGCCCAGGATGCATGACTAGCACGTCGTCATCAGCGCCCTTAAGATTATGAGGATTGACGCCGAAGCGCTGTGCATAGGTTTCGGAGTCGGGAATGTCGTCGTGATCGGCAATGCGTTCGCGCTGGATGCGTAACGCCATGACGATGTGCGCACCGGCAATGCCTTGTTCGATGTTGTCGTAAAGCGCTGCGCCCGGGTATAGACCGGCATCAGGTTGAAGTGAGGGTGGCGCAACCAGCCGAATGGAGCCGGCCCCAAGGGTCATCAACGCCTGTACCGCCGAGCGCGCGACGCGTGAGTGTGCGATATCGCCAACAATACAGATCTTCAGTGACGCAAGATCCGGTCGTGCGCGTCGAATAGTCAGAGCATCCAGCAAGCCCTGCGTCGGGTGAGCCACGGTGGCTTCGCCGGCGTTGAGTACGCAGACTCCCGGACGCACTGCATTGGCGATCATCTGCGGCACGCCAGCTGCTGCATCGCGCACGACAAAGCTATCCACCTGCATCGCCTGCAGCGTGTAAATCGTATCGAGAATACTCTCTCCCTTAATTCGCGACGATGTGCTGACGTCGAGGTTTAGCACGTCGGCGCCCAGCCGACCGGCGGCCAGCTCGAATGAGGCGCGTGTGCGGGTGCTGGGCTCGAAAAACAGATTCGCGACGGTTAGCCCGCTCAGCACACGGCTGCGAACCACCTGCTGTGTTGGCGGCGCCAGAAACTGCTCTGCATCATCGAGAATTTGCATCAATAACTCTCGCGACAAGCCCTCCAGCGTTAACAGGTGGCGCAGCTCGCCTGCGGCGGTCAGTTGTTGTCCGGAGTCACTCATACGGATGGGATTTGGCAGCGATTGTGTGGCGCGAGTGTAGCACTGTGCGTGCGCACCTGCGGGTTAGCGAATCAGGCGCTCGTGCAACCATTGCTCGGCGATCAGTGCTGCCGAGAGCGCATCGATATCCTGTTTGCGAACGCGTCGGGAACGACGACCGCTGCGACGTTGTTCGGCCAGCTGGCGACTGGCGTCATTGGAGGTTAGATGCTCATCGATCAGTTGCACCGGCAGATCAAATTGCCCCAGTTCGCTGGCGAAGGCTCTGGCGGCCAATGTCTGCTCGCTGTCACTGCCGTCGGCTCGCCTTGGCAGGCCAACCAGCAGCAGATCCGGTTGCCACTGGTCTATTAACGCCGCAATTTGTTGCCAGTCTGGCTGCTCGCCCAGCGCTTCCAGGGTCAGCAAGCCCCGCGCCGACCCAGTGATCGTCTGGCCAATCGCAACGCCGGTGCGACGGCGGCCGTAGTCGAAGGCCAGTAGTGTTGTGATGCTATCCGCTTCAGGCATGCCCGGCTGGGCCGCTCAATTGTGCCCGGGTCACACCCACCGCGCGTGCGGCTTGATCCCAGCGCGCTTCATACGGGGTCGCAAAGACCAGTTGCGCTGTTGCCGGCGTCGTGAGCCAGGCATTCGCAAGGATCTCTTCCTCGAGCTGGTTCGCCTCCCATCCGGCGTATCCCAGTGCCATGGTGGCGCTATGGCCGGCCTTGCCGTTGATCATCGCTTCGAGGACGTCGCGAGACATCGTCACATGCACCTCGTCCGCGACTGCGAGCGTGGCGTCCCAATCACCTTTGTCCCGGTGCAATACAAAGCCGCGCTCGGGGCTGACCGGACCGCCGTTGAGCACCGGCTCGCCGGCTTTGCGACGATCGCGATCGGCTGTCGCCGCTTGGGACAGTTCCGAGATTTGATCGAACACCTCGCCGTGGGTGAGCTCCAGAGGGCGATTGATTGTCACGCCCATGGCGCCGGTTTCGTTGTGCTCACAAACCAGTGTGACGGTGTTTTCGAAGTTCGGATCATCCAGTTGCGGCATCGCGATCAGGAGTTGACCGGCCAGTGAGGGGAATTCAGACATGCTGGCAGTATCGCTGCCGCCTGAGCGTGGCGCAACCGACGCGCTGTCAGCCGTCGCTGGAAACCCGCGTGTTTAAATTGCCGCCCCGAAACTCGAACTTGTAAGCAAAACGCAGCAAGTCGTAGCGTTCACGGATATGGTCCGGAAAGCGAGCAAAGGGTGCCGCGCGGCTGAGTACCAGCATCGCAGCCTGATCCAGAGCATCGTGACCCGATGAGCGAATGATGCGCACGTCGGAGAGTTGGCCGTCGGGCGCGATGGCGACGGACAGGGTCGGGCTACCCTGTAATCCGGCGATCGAGAGCTCACGCGGAAAATTCTGTGTGCCAATGCGTTCAACCCGCCGCTTCCAGCGGTTCAGATACGGTGCGATATCAGATTCGGCAGAGTTGACGCTAACCACCAGATGGCGCGGATTGTCGTCAGTGATCAACAAGTTGGGATCATCAGCTTCAGGTAGCGGCAGTGTTTCATCCAGGCCGGAAGGCAGCGATTGGGCGAGCTGCTTGCGCTCGCTGGCCTTGTCGATGGCATCGTCGGGCAGATAGAGCTGGCGTTGCGCATCGGCGCTGGTGGCCAATAGTCGCTGCTGCTCAATGTTGCCAGCGAGTTGCTCTTGTTGCAGTGGCCCTACGCGGTCGTGGCTGACCTCTATCGTGCCCGGCGCCACTGGCGCTGCGCCGGGGGCGACGCGCTCAGTCGTATTGCCGTCGCCTGCCTGATTCGCTTGTGCCAGATACTGCGCATCATCCGGGCGTGTCTGTACGCGTGGTGGTGCGGCTACAATTGTCACTTCCAGGGATGTGGTATCCGACGGGAGATCGTTGAGACCGATGTCAAACGTGACACCCAGAATGATGATGGCGTAAAACAACGCGGCAACGAACATCATCGGTGGCAGACGATCCGGGCGCGCCTGCGCGACAGGCAACATATCGCGCACCAGCGCATTGCTGGCGAATTGGGCTTCGTCGGTTGCTTGCGACTGGGTCATATTGGGCGCTCGGTCAGCTGTGCTGACATTGCTCTTCTGGGCACGATATCGATCAGCTTAGCGAGCGGCAACACAAGGCTCCCATGGATTGCGTCACAATCCACCAACATTGTGCATTTTGGTGCAGATCGCCTGATACAGGCTGGCGCCGATGTTGCTACCAAAATGGCGGTCGATTTCTCGTATGCCGGTCGGGCTGGTCACATTAATTTCGGTGAGTTTATCGCCGATAATGTCCAGACCGGCAAACACCACACCCCGTGCCTTGAGCAGCGGACCGACGGTTTCGGCGATGGCGCGCTCGCGCTCACCGAGCACGCGGGCATCAGCGCTGGCACCCATCACCAGGTTGCCGCGACCATCTTCGGCGTTCGGCACTCTGGCCAGCATATGCGGCATCGGCTGCCCATCGACCAGCAATATACGTTTATCGCCATCGATGATCTCGGGTACGAACGCCTGCGCCATGGCGAATTGCTTGCCGTAATCGGTCAGAGTCTCAAGCACAACGTTGGTGTTGGTGTCACCTTGTCTGAGCGTAAAAATGGAACGTCCACCCATGCCATCCAGCGGTTTGACGACGATGTGCTGGTGGTCGTACAAAAACTGCTTAATCTGTTTTTGCGAGCGGCTCACCAGGGTCGCTGGTGTGAGTTCGGGAAACAGTGCCGTAGCCATTTTTTCGTTCAGATCGCGCAGTGCGGCGGGCCGATTAACCACGCAACAGCCATCGCGTTCGGCGAGCTCCAACAGATACGTCGTATAAATGAACTCCATGTCAAACGGCGGATCTTTACGCATCAGAATCGCATCAAAGTCGGCCAGCCGGCGAGACTCACGCGTGCCGGCCTCAAACCAGCGCTCGGTGTCATCGAACAGCGTTACCGGTGTCGCCAGAGCCTGCGCGATACCGCCCTCGGCAGACAGGTCCGCCTGCTGCATAATGAACACTCGATCACCGGCTGACTGAATGGCCAGCATCATCGCAAGCGTTGAGTCCTTGGCCGGATTGATCGACTCGATAGGGTCCATGACGATACCGATGTCGCGACATTGAGTGGGTTTCGAATTCACTGGTTTCCCCGTCGATTATTAGGCTGCCTGCCGCGCGTAGCCGTAGCAGCAGCAATATGTTAAAAGTTTGTG
>JBCCZN010000175.1:0-5923 GCA_039187375.1 Pseudomonadota bacterium | reverse complement strand
TTCGTGATGTCGTCACACTCGACTGCCCAGCACGCTTACAGAACACGCTATATCGCGAGATTCGTACGACACAAATGTCCCGTCAAATCGCCGATAATCGCGACAGTGCGCTCAACGTACAAAGACAATTCAGCACACTACTAAACAACGTACCGGACGCCATTGCCCACGTGCAAGAAGGCATTATCGTCGAGACCAATAAAGCATGGCTCGAGCTATTTGGCCGCAAAACTGACGAGGACGTCATCGCCACACCGTTTATGGATGCCTTCGCCAAACCATCACAACCCGCGGTCAAGGGTGCGCTTGTCGCCATTAGCAAACAGAAATGGAACAACGAGTCGCTGGATGTTGAGATCGTTCGAACCGACGGTCGCAGCGTGGCGCAATCCGTCCAGTTGCAAGGCGCAGTTTTTGACGACGAGCCAGCCGTTCGTGTGGCGATTAAGCCAGATGAACAGGAAGACAAACGCGTATCAAAGTTGATGCGTGATGCGGTCAACAAGGATCACAGTACCTTCCTCTACCACCGAAAACACTTCCAAAAACTGGTCGACAAACGCATGCAAATGCCATTGGAGAGCGGTCAACGCCTGATGGCCTGGATTCGCATCGACAAGTTCAAGAACATTCGTAACGACCTGGGTGTGATTCTCAGTGAAGATGTGATCGCCGAATTCGCCGAGCTGCTGAGACAAAAACTCACGCAGCAAGACATTGCAGGTCGTTTCGAAGGCACCGCGTTCACGGTGTTGTTAGAGCGTGGCAGTGAGCGGGATGCAGAAAACTGGGCACGTGCGTTTACCAAACTAGTTGCCGATTCCGTCTTTAGTGCTGGCGAACGTACGGTCAATCTGACCTGCACAATGGGGATCGCACCCCAAAGTCCGCTCACCAATGATGCAGCCAGCTTGATCGAGCTTGCCGAACAGACGTTCCGGCAGGCCCATAGCACCGGTGATACCGGTATTGTCTGCATGGAGGAATCGAATGACGAAGATACACGTATCCGACGCACAGATGAGATCTGGTCGCGTCGTCTGACTGACGCACTTAAAGACAATCGCTTCCGACTGGTCCAGCAACCGATTGGCGCACTCGATGGTCAGCCGACTGGTATGTGCGACATTCTGCTGCGCCTTGTCGATGAGCAAAATGAGGTGGTTCCGCCAGCCGATTTTTTGCCCTCTGCTCGTCGCACCAACATGATGCATGCGCTGGATAGGTGGGTGATTGCGACGTCGATCGCGCTGACCCGCCAGCAGCAATCTCGACTGTTGTTTGTCCGCGTTTCCGAACAATCGGCGGTTGATAAGTCGTTCTACGCGTGGTTGAAAGCGCTGATTAGCAAAACCGCTGAACGCCCCGACGCCCTGTGCTTTCAGTTCTCAGAAGACCTGGCCCTGAAATATTTGAAGGCTGCGTCACATTTAGCGAATTTTGTTAAGTCCATTGGCTGTAAATTTGCGCTGGAGCACAGCGGAACCGCTGAACAATCGACTAAGCTCATCAGTCAGATGCCGATGGATTTCGTCAAGGTAGACGGCTCATTGATCACTTCCTTGTCCAAAGACAGCGAGGCGCATCAACGAACGACGGACTTGGTACAAATCGCTAAAGCACGCGGAATCGAGACAATTGCCGAACAGGTGCAAGACGCCAATACCATGGCCGCACTATGGCAACTGGGCATTGGCTACATGCAGGGCCATTACGTTCAGGAACCGGAAGTCGTACTCCAGGAATCTGCGTGACAACGGATCGAATGATCAGGTCGAATGATGATGAACAACAGCAAGAATAAACAATCACATAGTTTCCGCCGCGCCGCACTACCTATGCTGGTCGCCTCTGCACTGGCTTCAGCGCCAACCATGGCTCTTGAGCTTGGCAACGCCAATGTTCGCTCTGCCTTGGGTGAGCGGATGTTGATCGAACTGCCGCTGGCCGGTGCTGACGATGTCCCCATGAGTTGTATCTCGGCACGCGTTGCCAACAACTCGCGCCTGTCCGTATTGCGCCTGGAGCGTCGCGCCGATGCACTGGTCCTGCGTAGCAACGCCGTGATTCGTGATCCAATCATTGAACTGCGCGTCGCCATTTCTTGTCCGAATGTCATCCGCCTGACTCGCGACTACACTTTGTTTTTTGACCCGGCTGTCCGCCAGGCCAATAGCACGGCGGCGCTGCGCATCAGCGAGCGCCCGGCAGAACGACCCGCGGCGCGCGCGCAGTCGCCGCGTGTCCAGGTTACTACAGCACAGGCCGTAACACCTCGTCCGCGCAACACTACACCGATCACCAGCGAGCAATACCGTGTTGCCTCAGGCGATACGGTGTCTGAGATTGCATCTCGCTACAAACCGGCAGGCGTACCACTGTGGCCAACCGTGGCGGCGATCGTTGACGCGAATCCAAATGCGTTCATTAACGGCGATGCCGACCGGTTGATCGCAGGTACGCTAATCAACCTGCCACAGGATTTTTCTTTTGATACCGGCGTGTCCACTCGTGTTGCTGCAGCGCCGACGACATCCGTGAACCCCATTAACGCGGTCACCGAAACGGCCATAGCCAGCCCGGCACCCCAGGCTCGCGTTGCACCGGCTCAGGTGACGCCGGTTGCTGCTGCCGTTGCGCGCGCCGTCGCGCCAACACAGAGTGTAGCGCCGAACACCCCGAGCGCGGCCTCGAACACACAAACCACTGCACTCGCGCGTCCGGATGCAGACTTGCAACGCGCTGCGCGTGTTGAGGTTACAAATGATGCCTACCTGGATGCGGGCAGTCTTGCAGTCGTCGACAGCGATAGCCCGTTCAAACCCAGCCAATCGAGCAATGATATACAACCGAAAGCGAGTACCGCGACAGACAGCGATGCGCCAACAAGCTTCAACGAGTTGCTGCAAGCCACTCAGGCGCCACCCGCGGCCGCGGTAGCGACAGGTACGACCTGGTCCGATCGTTTTGTCGCCATCGGAACTGGCGTCGCCGGCGGACTGGGCTTTTGGCTGTTGTGGCAGTTCGGTGCGGGGGCGCTGGCACGACGCCAGCAACGCACACAACTTGAAACCACCAAGCCCATTGCCAGTGTCATTGGGAATCCATCCATCAACGAAGCTAATGCGCCGGTTGATATCGATGAACGCGCAGCATCTGGCTTATGGCGCGTCGATGCCAAACATGCCGCCGCCTCAGCACCGGATAAACCGGCATACATTGACTTCGACACCGGCGATGATAAGACCGAGATCGATTTCGAATTCACCGAAACGCACCACTCAATTAGCCAGAGTCAGGTTGCCATGGACGCCCAGAACCGGATCCTCTCCGCAGGTGCACCGATTGAAGTTGAGGAATATCAGCCTGAAGACCAGATCGCTGATGATGCGGATACTGTGAATCAGCCAGCCGATGCGGTTCTGGACGATCCAACTCTGGAATTACTGGAGCGTGACTACGAAGAACAACTGACCCGCACCCAGCAGCTGCAAAAAGAACTGGCGGAGCAGGCACTCAGTCTGACACCGCAGCAGGCTGACGATAGTAGCGCCACCGCTCAAGTCCCAGCACTTGGCGCCAAATCAATCGAAGATAGTCTCAACGAAGCCATACCGGTTGACTTCACCGAGTCGCTGCCGGCACTGGACCTGGATGAGACTGAGCGACTGCTGGTTGATCAGGTCGAGATCGATGATACGGGCGTATCCGCGATCCTGCGCACCGCTGCCGACGACCTGAATGCCGAAATCGGTGAGATTGAAGCGACCGTCGAATTGTCTTACGACGAAGACGACGACATTACCCAAAACGACATTGACTCGGTGATCGCCGAGTTGCGCAAGCAAGCCTGATGCTGGCCAGCTCGGTGCCTACTCGGTACTGAGTCGATCCACCTTGCGGTAGTTTCTCGACAGCAGTTGCCCGCGATTACCGCGGGTGCCGCAGTATCGCTCCAGATCTGCCGGTTTCAATGTCATATGTCGATCACCGCAATGCACAACCAGTGAGTTATCTTCCGCGATCGCTGCAATAGCGACCATGGATTCTTCGCCCGAATCAAATTTGCGTTTGGGGATATCGATAATCTTGTTGCCCTTGCCTTTGGTTAACTCGGGCAGGTCATCGAGGTCAAACACCAACAGTCGCCCCATGTTACTGACTGCAGCCAGGCGCTCGCCTTCGGTCCAGGTGGTCGGACAGGGCACCAAAACAGACGCGCCCTTGGAAACATTGAGCATCGCTTTACCGGCTTTTGCCCGACTGACGAGGCCGCCCAGCTCAACCACAAAGCCATAACCTGCGCTAGTCGCTACCACCCAACGCGCATCCGCCTCGCCGAACATGACGCCGGCGAAACGCGCGCCATCCGGAGGATTGAAATGACTCGATAGCGGCTCTCCCTGCCCGCGTGCTGACGGCAGTGTGTGGGCGAGCAAGCTATACACCCGACCGCTGGAGTCTAGAAACAACGCGTTCTGGTTGCTCTTGCCGCGGGCCGACGCGAGAAAGCCATCGCCAGACTTGAAGCTCAGTGACGTCGCATCAATCTCATGACCCTTGGCCGCCCGCGCCCAGCCACGCTGCGACAAAATCACCGTGACGGGCTCGCTACTGATCAATGCCGTTTCATCAAACGCTTTCGCCGCCTCACGCTCGATGATCACTGTGCGCCGTGTATCGCCATGTGCCTCCGCGTCCGCCTGAATCTCCTTTTTCAACAAGGTTTTCAAACGAGCGTCGCTACCGAGCAACTTCTGCAGCATGTCACGCTCTTCAGCGAGCGCCTCCTGCTCACCGCGAATCTTGAACTCCTCAAGTTTAGCGAGATTACGCAGGCGTAAATTCAATATCGCATCGGCTTGCAGCTCGCTCAGCTTGAAACGGCGCATGAGCTCGGCTCTGGGTTCATCGTGCTCGCGGATAATGGCAATAACCTCGTCGATGTTGAGGTAGGCGACCAGCAAACCTTCGAGGATGTGCAGCCGCTCTTGTACCTTGTTAAGACGATACTCCAGACGCCGCACGACCGTCGCTTTACGAAACGCAAGCCACTCCTTCAGTAAACTGCGCAAATCAAACACACGCGGCGTGCCCGCCAGACCGATCACATTCAGATTGACGCGTATGGTCTTCTCAAGTGAGGTTGTGGCAAACAAATGCGACATCAGTGCCGCCGCATCGACTCGACGTGAACGCGGTACGATGACGATGCGTACCGGCGCCTCGTGATCGGACTCATCACGAATGTCCTCTACCAGCGGCAATTTCTTGTTTCGCATTTGCTGGACGATTTGCTCAATGATCTTGGCACCTGAGGTCTGGTAGGGCAGCTGCGTGATCACAATGTGCTCACCCTCCTGCTCCCAGACACCACGCATACGCAAGGTGCCGTTGCCAGTTTCATATACGCCAGCCAGATCCTCGGGCGATGAAATCAACTCTCCACCGGTTGGAAAATCCGGACCCTGAATCACTTTGCACAAATCGCTCGTCGTCGACTTCGGTTTGTCCAGCAACATCACCAACGCCGATGCCACCTCGTTCAGGTTATGCGGTGGAATGTCCGTCGACATACCAACGGCAATCCCGCTAGTGCCGTTGAGTAGCAAATTGGGTAGTCGGGCCGGCAAGACAACCGGCTCATCGAGCGTGCCATCGAAATTGGGCTGCCAATCGACGGTGCCCTGGCCTAGTTCTGCAAGCAGTGTTGTCGCATACGCACGCAGCTTGGCCTCTGTGTAGCGCATCGCGGCAAACGACTTGGGGTCATCGGTCGAACCCCAGTTGCCCTGCCCGAAAACGATCGGATAGCGATAGGAAAAATCCTGCGCCATCAACACCATTGCCTCATAACAGGCGCTATCGCCATGCGGGTGATATTTGCCGATCACATCGCCGACGGTTCGAGCGGATTTTTTCG
>JBCCZN010000174.1:0-5930 GCA_039187375.1 Pseudomonadota bacterium | reverse complement strand
CGTAAATATGGTTATGAGGTGCGAAAAGTACTCACCGCTTTGGCAGATGAAGATGCTGTGTTAGAGCTCCGAAGTGGATTTGCCAGAAACTTAGTGACGGCATTTATTCGCATTGAAGGTAGACCAATAGGCGTGATTGCCAACAATCCAAGACATTTAGGCGCATTGGCGATTGCTGCGCGTGCAAGGACACCGAAGGCAAAGAAATACCGCCGCGCGCGCAAGCAGCACACCAGATGGCAGACGTTGCCGCTCGCAACATGCTCGCCGAACGCAAACAGAAAAAAACCAGGGACTTTCGCTATCGGGACTTTGGCAGTCTGGTCAGTCTTAGCCGGTACACCACCGTTGGTAACTTGATGGGCAATCTGATGAGTGGCTCGATCTTTGTCGAAGGGCGGATAGCACGTTTAGCCTATCTGTCGCTCTACCGCATGCATCAGGCAGCGGTCCACGGCAAGTTCTCGACACTGTTAATCATGCTGGGCGATCGCATTTACAAGGCCACACGTGCGAGCGTGAAACTGCATTAGTGCTGCGCTAACGATGTGCCTCGCGCATCTTCATCCGCTGTTCGCGTCGCATCTCGGCGGCCTCAAAGCGTTTCTGCTCAGCCTCGGTTTCGGGCGCGACCGCTGGCACCGCGGTCGGTTTGCCGTCCTCGTCCAATGCCACAAACGTCAGATAAGCCGAGACGATATGTCGCGAACGACCCGTGCGGGAATTCTCGGCGGTGACGCGTACGCCGATCTCCATCGAACTGCGCCAGGCCCGATTCACCGCTGACTGGATCAACAACGTATCGCCGGTGCGAGCGGCCGCCAGAAATTCAAGACTATCCAATGCCGCCGTGACGCAGGCATGACCACTATGTCGCTCTGCGACGATCAGTGCCGCACGATCACATAGACTCATCACCAAGCCACCAAACACGGTGTTCTTGGAATTCAAATCGTTGGGGAAAATCTTATAGACGTTGTGGTCGACCGCAGAAGCCGAGGGGGGTTTAGCGTACATGGCGAGAGTGTAGCGCAATCGGCCATGCAGAAAACAAAAGGGCCCCTGATGGGGCCCTTCCGCGTCGCGATCCTTGCGACAAATCGTCTTAGCATTAACCAGCTTGTGGCTTACGATCCGACGATACCGCCATCCTTACGGCGCAGAACAATGGTGCAGTCTCGGGGGATGGTGACACCATCGAAATCAGCCGGGAAATTGGTCACTTCAGGATTACCGTTGCCCGGGTGCTGCGTGTTGGTGAACATCGTGCGGTAATCCGGCGTAGTCGTGATACCGGTAATTTCGTCCGATGCGACACCGCACAGAAGGCGCTTGTATTCGCCTGTTGCCGTATCAATGACGACCATCTGGTCTTCCAGACCATCCGGTTGACCACCGTCGGTACCGATGAACAAACGACCATAAGGATCTGCCCAAGCCGCATCCGGGTCGGTGAAGACATTGGCAGCGTTGTCTGCCGGTGCGATGTAGCCTGCGTACGGAGTATCCCCTTCACCGGTCACTGCGCGCTCATCCAGTGGGCTGCGCGTGTTGCGGCTGATCAGGAACATGCTCCAGTCAAAGGTTGTCGCGCTGGTATCGACCGTTTTCACGATATAACCGTCACCGTTGCCTACGATCGGATTAGCCTCACTGGCTTCAGTGCGCTGCGAGTTGTTGGTCAACGTCCAGTAAACTTGGCCGTCAGTACCGATCGTGCTCCATTCCGGACGATCCATCGGAGTTGCTCCGACCGCATCTGCCGCAACACGAGCATAGGTAAGCACCAACTCGATCGTCGTCAAACCAACAGCCGCGATTGCTTCATTTTCCGGCGTGAGCTCGATCCACTCACCGGAGCCAACACCGTCGCTACTGCCGGCACCTTCGTCGAAGCGAGCGACATATAACTTGCCATCATCCAGCGGACTCTTACCCATAGCAATCGCATCGCGCCAAGCGTAAGTGGATTCATACTTATAGCAGTAGTCGAAACGTTGATCGTCACCCTTTTAAGACGCGATGCGGCAATCTTCGAGCTCCTTGATGGCAACCGCTTCATGCTTGAAGCGACCCATAGCCGTGCGCTTGACGGGCTTCTTGGAACCATCGAACGGATCGATTTCGACACACCATCCAAAACGGTTTGACTCATTGGCGTAATCCGGATTGCTCAAATCGAAGCGCGGGTCAAACACGTGCCAAGCGTAACCAAATCCGCCGGTTGAGAAGCCATAGCGAGCAAAGCCGAGATCCTGCAATTCGTTAAAGCCGCCAATCGTCTCGCCGGTTGAACCAAAGTAGCCGTTGAAATTTTCTTCACAGGTCACATAGGTGCCCCATGGGGTCGCACCGGAACCACAGTTATTGACAGTGCCTTTGTATGCGTTGCCAGCGGCATTCTCCAAAAGCGCACTACCGGCAACCGGGCCGGAAAATTCGACTTCAGTATTCACGGTGATGCGACGTGAATTCTCGCTACGGGTCACCGCCCATTTGCCTGCACTTTTTCCGCGTGTCCAGGTCTTGACGGCAACGACAGAAACGCCATGTGCTGCCTGCTGTAAGCGAACATCTTCGAGGGATTCTGGCGCCGGTTTACCCAGTACGTGTGTGTTGCGGCCAAACTCGTGATTAACGCACAGCATGCCTTGTTTGCTGTTCAGGATCCGGTTGCGTTGTTCCGCAGGAAATTCTGAACCGCGTCTGGCCTCTGCGCGAAGTACGCGTGGCAGGTTGCGTGGGAAGAACCACATGCCATCATGACCGATACCAACCATTTGCTCCTGCTCTTCAGCGGTCGGACGCGTATCTGGGTCACCGGTGTACTCAGCGATGCCACCCTTCGGATCGATTGGCGTACCCCAAGGAATAATCGTCTGATATTCGTAATCAACGGAGATCGTTACGGTCTTGGCCTCGGCAGCAACGACTTCGTCGATCGTGAGCGGCTCAAAACCCATCAGATCGCCATCGGTCGGGGTCGTGGCGATAGCGCCTTCGATACCGGCGTGACCGGCGGCTGGCGCGAAGAAGCTCGTCGCCGCGAGAGCCAGCGAGCCCTGCATGATAGTTCTGCGAGACAAATGGCTCGCTGCGACTTCTTGAAACGTTCGGTGATTGGTTGGATTTACCGATAGATCTTCCGAAGATTCGTCGATATCCAAACCGACAATATTCCCATCTGCCATTGATAATGCCCCTTATCAGTTCTGGTTCTAAGGTGAGGTGATGTGGTCATCTAGGCGGCCAGAAAGTGTTGTTGCCCACTCAAGACCGCAGCAACAACCGTAGATTTGGAATGTGAACACAGGGTGAAATTGACGTTACAGGGTGATGACAGACTCAAACACACGTTCGAGTGAACTTTTGTTCAGGCCACTGCTCGATTACCCTGTGTAGGTAATTTCGAAACTTCGTACGGAGCGCGCAACACATGACAGGGAAAACACTTTTGGCTACCGCCATCATTGCGGTATTCGGCACCGGCTGTGCCACCACGACAGCAAGCGATACACCAGTAGGTCAGTTTAAACTGGAGAGTCGCAACTACAGCGCAACTCAATCCGGGCTACGCAATCGCGGCAGCGGCGCCGCGCGCGCGGTGCCTGGTGCTCGCACCGACGGGGTGACCACCTGCACCTATGTCAATGACGTCACGGGTGAAACCCAAACCAAGACGTTGCGTGGCAACTTCCCCTGCACACAACTGCTGTGAAGCAAATCGCTGGCGCACACGTGGCCGTGTTGCGCCAGCTTAATCATCTTCGAATGATCACAGGATCCGCAGTGTCCTGACGGAGGTTTCAAATTCTTCGATGTGTTGGTCGTAGAAGTGAAGAGTCGGCGCACGAAACACGGCCGAGTAGATGCCGTCTTCGGTATTCGCGTAATAACCTGTCAGGCGAATTCGTAACCCCTCTTCGCTCACAAACTCGCCACTGATCCGAACGCCCTCATTACCCGCCAACGTGGCGGGCGCGTTGGTTTGCACCGTAAATGTGTCATTCGGTAGAAATGCCTTGATATCGGCGATGACGTTTTCAGCGATATCCTGCGGCAGCATCTCCGGCGTTGCGTCTTTATCAATGCTGCTGAACGCGTTTTTGTGCGCAATGCGACCAACAACAATATTCTGCAGTGTCGAGCCATCACGGGTGAACGTACGCAGTTTGTCACGGGTCAATTTGGCAGGAGACTGATACCAACCGATTGGTGCGGTGTAGGCATAACCTTTTGTCTTATCGACAAAAGGCTCACCCGTGCCGACCGGCCAAGTCACACAGGCGGACATGGCCGCACACAGAACCGCTACGATATACAGCCGCGCTCGACGAACGCTCGAGTGGTTAGTCATTATTGTCTCCCTTCAATTTTTTTAAATAACTGGCGAGGTAGGCGCTGTCAGGACTCTCCGGGTCAAGGACAAGGCTCTCCTCAAAGTGACTGATCGCCGCCTCATTGTCTCCCGCTCGCATTGCGATGTAGCCAAGCTTGCCGTGCGCTCTGGCCGCTTGGTTTCCTGCCTCGATGGCCGCCTGATACGCCGCAACCGCCAGCGCTTCATCACCTTCATCCGCGCGCAGGCGGTAACCTTCCGCGAGATAGAACTGCGCCTGACCGTTGTAGCTTTGCATCTGATCGGGCGTTGATAGCAAGAACACCAGAAGTTCGCCCTGATTCATCTCGACCGCCTGCTCCAGTGCAGCCAGGCGGATGTGACCGACATTATCCAGATAGGTTTGCTCACCGATTTCGACGCCAGGAAAGTCCTCTGCCATGTCGCTCAGTGACGCTGCACGAGCGGCCAATTTGGGGTGCGAACGAAACATCCTCGGCTCGTTGATATCACGGGCTTTCAACTCCTGCGCCAAACGCTCGAACGGCTTGGCTGCAGCGCGCGGGTCATATCCGAGCCTGGACATACGAGCAAGACCGATCGCATCGGCTTCGCTCTCATTCGCCTGAGACAATCCCGACATCGACGATGCTGCGATGACACTCGACGCCAACGCACCCCCTAGCCCGGTGAAACTGCCCATGACATTGGCGAACACAGACATGTTTTTCGCATTCCGCATCCGCTCCAAAACATGACGCTCAGTGAAATGAGCGCCCTCGTGACCTAGCACTGCCGCGAGCTCTGCCTCGTTTCGCAACCGCGCCAGCATGCCGGTATGCACATACACATGCCCATTGGCCATCGCAAACGCATTGGCTTCCGGATTTTTGATGATGAACACCCGAATCGCCTGGCGGAACTCCGGGAACAACTCATTCATCAGAGACTGCAGGTAGAGCATCGATTGGCGATCAAACTCAATCGCCCTGGATTTCTCGAGGCCATCCGAAATTTCGTCGGACATGGCCCACAGCCGCTCCTCGTCCTTATCGAGGTTCTCTAAATCCCCAGCATCTTGCATCGCTGTTGGGGCAGCGGCACACCCGGCCAGAACCATCGCAAGACCCGCCGTAGCGAGCCGCCAGCTAGCCTTCATCTTCCAACGTAGTCAGTGTGTACAGACGACCCTTCGGATAAGCCACGGTGACATTGCGCAACGCACCGCGCACTTTGTCAGCCTTGCGAACGTCACCACCGCTAATCGGCTGCATATTGTTCATCCAAACAATATCGCCGCTGCGCAGATCAATATGGCCTATCAACAAGCCAGAAGCACCACCCGCTGGGACATAGCCGGTCGCGGCACCCACCAGAATCGACATGAAAATCCGGCCACCGGTGGACCAACTCTGACCGCCGGTAATGACTACTGCCTTGTCGCCGATACCCTGCTCAGCCAAAAAGGCAAGCCCCGGACCAACGGTATATCGAGGCGATTCCTTGATGGCCTTGATCCTGGCGAACTGGATCATCTCAACCGCCGCTGCCGCATTGGCTTCAAACAAAGCGATGTGTTCATCGATAATCG
>JBCCZN010000173.1:0-5945 GCA_039187375.1 Pseudomonadota bacterium | reverse complement strand
TTGCCCGACTCGAATCCAGATGGGCCGATGCGCAGCGCTTTTATCAACGTGCGCTCGACATTGACCCTTCCGATGTCACCGCAAACCTGTGGTATGCCGAGCATTTGCAGGATATTGGGTTGGTAGACAAGATGATTGAGTTCAGCCAAATCGCGATCCAGCTTGATCCACTGTCGCCGGGTGCCAACGCAAACCTCGCGGATGGATATTTATCCAAAGGAGACTGCGATGCGCTTGCGACTGTGGCCCGTAAAGCCACCGCATTGGGGCATCGTTATGGCACCTTCGCACCGATTCTCTGTAGTGCCAGTAGTCGGCGTTGGAACGACATGTTGGCCTTGGTTGAGGCCGACATTGCACAGATGCAAAGCGAGAATGACCCGATCGACGAGGGTGCATTGGCGTTTCGTAATCAACTGCGGATCTTCGCCGCTGCCGACTCACCGGCATCGCGCGCTGCCGCAAAACAGATGCTAGTGGACGAGGTTTACTCTTGGAGTGAAGATCCGGCTGCGGTCTCGCTGTTGATTGCATTGGATCGTGCGGATCTTGTGGTCGAGTATCTATCGAAGCAAGAGCAAGTCTATTGGGGTGGCTTCACGAAAAGTTTCTGGGGGCCGTCGGCATTGCCATTGCGCGAGCGCCCTGAATTCATGCAGTTGCTCGAACGATCTGGCTTATTGAAGTACTACCAGCAGTCCGGCATAACCCCGGATGACTGTCGCTGGCAAGGCGAGTCGCTGGACTGTACGAAAACGGCCGCGAACGAACCGATTTGAGGGGACTAGTCGTTTCGCAGCTTCCAAAGCTCCCACAGGCAAAATGCAATCGGGATCAAAAACCACAGTGCACCCTTGCCCAGGACTAAAATTGCTTCACTACTCATAGGGCGAGTGTACCTAATAGAAGCAGCCTGAGAGCACTTAGGTGATCTGTCGGCGTTTGCAATACTCTGAAGCTTTTATATACAAAAACAAAAAACAGAAGCCTAAAAATTACTGTTTTTATTAATAATAATTACAAATAATCTATTCGCATGAACACGGGGCCTACCGCCCTCACTGAACACCAGGGGGTTCAGACATGCGAGCTACAGCACACGTCAACTACCATATTCAAACCGGGACATCGCAAGCGTTCCACTTTGAGGTCGACGGTATTCCGGGAAATTTGGAATCCCCACCGCTCGTGAGTACTCAGGTCAGTGTTGAAGACCTGCGCCACAGCAAGCAATCCGTCTCGTACGTCACCGACGGGGTCGAGTTCACTACACATCGTTCAGCGATTGGTGATTTCGAGTCCGACGCTCTCTGGCAGTCTACATACGATGAAGAAGTCAGCTCGCTGTTGAAACGGCGACTAGGCGCCCGGGAGATCATCGTCTTTGATCACACACTGCGAGTGGATGATGACAATGCGGTTCGCAAGCCTGCCCGTAATGTGCACACAGACTACAGCGAAGCAGGCGCACGCCAGCGCCTGATTGATCTATTGGGCGCTGAGAAGGCAGCCGATTACGAGGCCGGCCATTACGCGTTCATAAACATCTGGCGTGCTGTTGGCGCACCCATCGAAACATCGCCTCTTGGCTTTATCAGGCCCAGCTCTGTCGCTGCCGAAGACTGGATGATTATTGATTTGATTTACCCCGGTCGCCGCGGAGAGATTTTGGGTATCGCAGCCAACACGTCACACGATTGGTTTTATCTATCCCAGATGACCCCTGACGAGGTTGCCATTTTCAATATTTACGATAACCAAGGCCGCCCACAGGTCGGTCACAGCGCGTTTGATATGACAGAGGCAGTTCAGACGAATGCGGTTCGAAAAAGCCTCGAAACGCGAACACTGGTCCGTTTTTGATGCGCGTTACGCCGCGCGATTTCACCTAGGAGATATGCAATGAAGTATGAGGGATTTACGACCTTCAACGCTAAGCAGGACGATGCGATCCTGACGGTCACATTTGATTTTGGTTCGGTCAACGTGCAGGGGCAGGAGATGCTTGCCGATTTGAATAGCCTGGCAATGCGCCTAGAGCGGGATCGTGCCACTAAAGTGGTGGTGTTCCAGTCAGCCAATCCGGAAATCTGGGTTTGTCACTACGACACAGAGCTGTTGAAAGATATGTCCGACGAGGCTGTATCCCGAGACGAGGCACAATTACTGGATCTGCAAGCAGTTTGCGAGCGCATTAGCCGAGTACCGCAGGCGACGATTGCCAAACTCGAAGGATTCGCACGTGGTGGTGGACACGAGTTAGCGCTGGCGCTAGACATGCGCTTTGCCGCCCGTGGGAAGTTCAAGTTCATGCAAATGGAAGTCGGTATGGGCATTCTGCCGTGCGGCGGTGGCGCATCGCGCATGGCACGCCAGACCGGCCTTGGACGTGCATTAGAAATTATCCTAAGCGCCCGTGATTTTGATGCAGACGAAGCCGAGGCCATGGGCACCATCAACAAAGCACTGGATCCGGATGAAATCGGCTCATACGTTGACACGCTGGCGCAACGCATTGCCAAGTTTCCGGCCGAGTCAATTAACGCTTGTAAGCAAATGGTCTATGAGTCCATCGACAAACCAATCGATGACGCATTGAAAGCCGAAGCGTATTGGTTGTACCAGGCGACGAGCAAGACCCCAGCACTAAAACGGTTCCGTCTCGCTGACGAGCAGGGCCTCGAGCACGACATCGAGAACCAGCGCAACTGGAATGAGCTGGTTATGCAGGTTCAAGACATTAATTGACTTTGACGTCATTGCTGACCGGTTACCCACTGCCGGTATCGCCAAGCATCTGCGCTGACTGCTGCGGGCTGTGTAATTTACTGGCCTGCAGCAGTCCATTCTCACTGATCTCCGGCGACGTCATGAAGGGCACGATGAAAACGAGAGTTTGAAATCACTGCCTGTCTGAGGGGACTATTATTCGCTGTACGTTTTGTTAGCCAAGAAAGGGATCCGCATTGATCAATAATCGTCGTGCCTTCATGGCAGCTACAGGCACCGCATTTGGCGGGCTAATACTGAGTGCTTGCTCCTCTAGGCCTGCGACTCGAGGCGCCGTATCAAGAAAATCACGCTTCGCCTCGCCAGATGCGGGTGATTCGGTCGTTGGAGCGCTGCTTAAAGATCCCGCCGGTCTGTTGGACTTACCGCCCGAGTTTTCGTATCGAGTTGTGTCGACAAGTGGTCAGATGATGGACGACGGATTCTTGGTACCGGATGCGGCCGATGGCATGGGGTGTTTTGAGCTTGACAATGGCGAGATCGCACTCGTACGCAACCACGAACTGGTACCACCGCAAGACAGCGGTGGCGTTGTCGGCGAGGCGTATGACACCTTTGCAAAGAGCTTGGTGCCGTTGCCCGGTGGCACGACCACGATGGTACTGGATAGCGCGACGCTGGCGCTTAAACGCCAGTATCGATCGTTGGCGGGTACGATTCGAAATTGCGGCGGTGGTACTACACCGTGGGGTTCATGGTTAACCTGTGAAGAGGCGGTTGTTACCGGTGAACCAAGAATCAACCGAGATCACGGCTATGTTTTTGAGGTGCCAGCCACGGCAACAGGTCTTGTGGTCCCTGAACCGTTAACAGCGATGGGTCGTTTCAACCATGAAGCCGCATGCGTAGATCCAGAGACCGGCACCGTTTATTTGACCGAAGATCGCAACGATTCCTTGTTGTACCGATTTATTCCAAATCAACCGGGAAAACTGGCGCAAGGTGGGCTACTGCAAGCGCTAGTGCTGGATGATGTTAGCGATACACGAAATTGGGGCGGTTCTCGCACAGTAGACTTGGGCCAGCCAATGGCGGTGCGATGGATTAGCTTGGATGACGTGGAATCACCCAAGGATGATCTGCGTGTTCGTGGCGCCGCCGCGGGCGCGTGTTTATTCGCGCGGGGTGAGGGCATCTATATGGGCCTGGACGAGTTGTACTTCACGGCGACATCAGGGGGCGCGGCCAAAGAAGGCCAAATCTTCCGACTGCGACCCGGTCGTAAGGCGTCTGTGCCCGACATGCTGGAGCTGTTTTTTGAGAGTGGCAGTGTTCGGCAATATAGCTTTGGCGACAACCTGTGCGTGGCACCGAATGGCCATTTGGTTGTCTGCGAAGACCAGTACACCGACGTTGTCAATAATATGCTGCGCGGGATAACGCCTGAAGGAGCGAGTTATCCTCTGGCGAAACTGAACCGGCAAACCGAGTTGGCCGGAGCGTGCTTCTCGCCGGATGGTCGAACGCTATTCGTGAATGCGTATTCACCGTCAATCACATTCGCTATTGAGGGGCCTTGGCCTGCGTAGACTTTCACGGTCGATCAGTTCCGTCACCGCTTGGTCAGCATTTTGTGGCGTGACGATTTGCAGTGGCTGGCAATCAAGGGTTAAGAGAAATCGTCGACCGAAGTGGACCAAATTGACGCTTTAAATCATTGCAATATTGAAACCAAGGTACATTGGTAACAATATAAGGTCATGAACAAGACGATTGAACGCGTGCAGACTGGCGTGCGCTTAGAAAAACGCCTACTCAAAGTCCTCAAAGCCCTCGCAGAGCAACTGGACATGACGCTCGGCGATTTACTGGAAGGTATGACGCTGCATTGTTTTGAAGGCAAGGTGCCGTTCGGTGAGACAACATTGCAGAAGATCGAGCAATTAAAGTCGGTGTACGAGCTCGATTTGACGGCAGCGGATAGCCACAAGTTGGACGAAGCCAGTGAGTCCAACTGAGCTGCAAGCGTTGCGGCAGAAATTCGAGTCTCTGCGGATACCACCCGAGGATTTCCATCACCTTAAACATGTCTACGTGGCCTTTGCAATGTTGGATCAGTACGACTTTGTCAGCGCTTGTGCCAAGTATGCTCAGACGATCCGTGCGATGGCAGAGGGTGTGGGTGTGCCAGAGAAATTTAATGCCACCATCACGTTTGCGTTTATGAGTGTGATTGCAGAGCGAAAGGCACAGATGCCCGATGCAGATCTTGAGTCTTTCCTGAAATGCAACGCGGATCTGATGAGCGCTGGGGTGCTGTCGGAGTGGTATTCGAATGAGCGGCTGACGTGTGCGTCGGCGCGCACGCAGTTCCTGTTGCCCGATCGCGTTGGCATTGAGCGGCGGTAATCCAGGCGCTCCCGTTGGATTAGAATCCACGTATGCATTTCAACAGTATTCAGGACGTATCAGAACGACTGCGCACCGGCGAGGTCACGTCACGTGAACTGACAGAGCAACTTATTGAGCGGATCGCACACTTCGATCCTGAATTGAACGCGTATATCACCGTCAGCGCTGATGCAGCGAGAGCGGAGGCCAGTCAGATGGATGCGGAGCGCGCGGCGGGGCGTTACCGTGGGCCCTTACACGGTGTGCCGATTGCCATTAAGGATCTGTGCGCAACCGCGGGGGTTCGCACCACGGCAGGCTCCAAGCTTTACGAAAACTGGATACCTGATGCAGACGCCACGGTGGTACGCCGCTTACGGCAGGCCGGCGCGGTACTACTCGGTAAGACGGGTATGCACGAACTGGCATATGGCATGGATAGCGATAACGTGTTCTTCGGTACGATTCGAAACCCCTGGGACACGCGTCGTACGCCAGGTGGCTCGAGTGGCGGCTCTGCGGCTGCTGTCGCGGCGGGCTTGGCGTTCGGCGCGATCGGCACCGACACCGGATGCTCGATTCGACAACCCGCACACTGTTGCGGCATCGTTGGTTTCAAACCCACATTCGGTGCGGTCAGTAAAGCGGGCGTCATTCCACTGTGCTGGTCCATGGATCATGTCGGCCCGATGACCCGCACGGTCGGTGATGCTGCGCTGATGTTTAGTGCGATTGTGGGTCAGGACCCGGCTGATCCTTGGTCAATCGCATTGCCCGCCGATGCACAACAACAAGGGTTGGTGCCCGTGAGCGTCGACGGATTA
>JBCCZN010000172.1:0-5991 GCA_039187375.1 Pseudomonadota bacterium | reverse complement strand
TAACCTGGCGGAAGGCAGAACGGTCAATGTGGCACTGCTAGGGTATGCCAGAACACAAAAGGGAGCCGCCGCATGTCCTTGACGCGTCATCAGGGTTACACGCTGCTGGAGATTCTCGTCGCGACCTTATTGCTGACCACCGGTTTAATCGGTGTTGCCACCATGCAGGTAAACGGTACACGCTTGAACAACAGTGCCTACCTGCGCAGCCAGGCCACAATCCAGGCCTATGACATCGTAGATCGCATGCGTGCGAATCTCACCAACGCACGCATCGGCGGTTACGACATTCAATTGGCTGACCCCATTCCTGCGGCGGCGGCGGATATCGCCCAGACTGACCTGTTCCAGTGGCGCACCAACATTGACTATCACCTGCCCAGCGGTACCGGTGCTGTGGTAACAGCGGCATCACCGGCGGTCGATATTCCCGCACGAGTAACGGTGACCGTGCAATGGCAAGATGGCCGAGCGGCTGCCGATGTACGCACCTTTACGCTGACGACAGATCTGTAATGGCAAGACGACACGGACAACGCGGCTACACGCTGATTGAGATCATGATCGCACTGACCATCGGTGTGTTTCTGACCGGTGGCATGTTGAATCTCTACATCGGCAGCAAACGCGCCTACAACATTCAGTCGACCCTGACTGAATTGCAGGAAGTCGGTCGCTTCGGCATCAAGTCCATGATTGAAGATATTCGCATGGCCGGCTTTTTCGGCTGCGGTACAACGGCAAGTGTGGTTAATGTGTTAACCGGCGGCGCAGCAAACTGGGAGATCAATGCTGCAGAACCACTGCGCGGCTTCGATGCGGGTGTGAGCGTGTTTCCGCCGAACTTTGCGGGCAACGTCGTCGCCAATACAGATGCGTTGGTCTTGCTGCGCACGCAGCCCAGCGATGCTTATGTCGTCGACACGCACTCAACGGCCGCCAATCAGCTCACGCTGAAGGGTTCGCATGACTTGCAGCAGGGCGAAATCCTGGCTGTCACCGATTGCCTGAACACCGCGATATTCCAGCAAACCAACGCGAATGCAGCATCGGTTGCGACCACGATTGATCATGCCGCTGGCACGACCATACCCGGCAATTGCGCGCCAGGTCTAGGTGGGCCAGTTGATTGTGCTGCGGGAACCAGCCAGCCCTACCAATTTCCAGAAGAGTCGTTTATCACACGGGTAATCAGTCGTGCCTATTACATCGGTACCGGCGCTTCCGGACGCAGCGCGTTGTTTCGCCTGGATATCAACAATACCGGCGCATTGAACGCGCCTGTCGAGATGGCTGATGGCATCGTCGACATGCAACTAGTGTACGGTGTCGATACAAACAATGATGGCGCAATCGAGGCTTACCGCACAGCCGGTGCCATTGCCGCGGCGGACTGGCCCAGCGTGCTGAGCGTGCAAATCAACTTGTTGGTTGAATCCGCCGATGATCGTGTTGCCGACGACCAAACCAGTTATGTGTTGTTTGATGGCACCGCCGCCAGCCTGGTACCCGTCACGCCAGGGGACCGCCGCATTCGGCGAGTCTATTCGGCCACCACGACGATACGAAACCGGGCGATCCTGTGATGAGATACCGGCAATTCAAACGACGACAATCAGGTGTGGTGTTAATCATCGCTTTGATTGCACTGCTGCTGATCACATTGATCGGCACCTCAGCCTTGCGCACCTCGAGTATGCAAGAGATGATCAGCGGCAACCTGCGCGATCAGGATCTGGCGTTTCAGGCTGCCGAAGCGGCGTTGCACGATGCGGAGTTTTTTCTCTCAAGCCTGACAACGCTTGCACCGTTTAATGACACGCTCGGTTTGTATCAAACCGGCAATGCACCCAATGTGTTCGATGCCTGGCCAATTGATGCACCGGCCTATTCCGGCACAACCTTTGGTGCCCTGGACCTTGTCAGTGCACCGCCGGAGTACATCATCGAAATTCGCACCATCGTCCCGGAATCCGTGAATACATCGCTCAACCTGAGCGGCGGTTATGGCGTTAGCAGCGGCACCGGCGATGTTTATGTTTTCAAAATCCATGCGCGTGGCACCGGCGTATCCAATAACGCTCGCGTGATATTACGCAGTAATTTTGCCCGACGTTTTTAATGTCGGGCGCTAACACTCAGGTAACGTCATCATGAAGATTCGACCAAACCGCCCTGTTCAATTCCTGTTTGCCCTGGTTGCTGGATTGGCGACACACAGTGCCATCGGCCAACTGGCCATCTCCGACTCTCCTTTGTTCCTGTCCGATTCGGTTGAGCCCAACGTCATCATGGCACTGGATGATTCTGGCAGCATGGACTTCGAGCTATTGATGCCAACCAACGATGGTGCCATGTGGTGGAATCTCGCCGATCAGAGTTTCGTCGGCTTGGGTGCGGATGATCTGCCACTTCCTGGAGCGATCAACTATAACCGCGGTGGTGGCTCAGGCGGCACCTGGTTCAAGTATGTTTATCTGTTTCCGAACGGATGTTGCGACCGTGGTGCGCGCCGCAATGGCACCAGCTATCCGGTTCCGCCGACACTCGAATGGGCGTTTTCCAGAAGTCCTGATTACAACCGTGGCTATTACGACCCGGCTGTCACCTATGAGCCCTGGATTTCAACGGGAACGCGCACCTTTACCGATGTCACACCAACAGCGGCACCCTGGGATCCAATCGCCGACTCGACTGCTTTCACGATCGATTTGACGCAGGACGTACCAGCCGATGCCCGCTGGGATTGGCAGTTCCTGTTCGCGAATGGGATGCTGGACGAAACGAATAATCCGGTGCCATTCACCCAATACCGCGGTGCTGCGTATTTCCCCGCCACGTTCTACATGGCGGATGACACCGCAACATTGGCGCTGAACGGTATCGCACTGGATTGTTCAAACCCGGACCCGGATAACTTCCTCCAATTTCAATCGGCGTTGGCTAGTGGCACCGTCACCGGCAGTGCCAGCGCCGTTGGGCCTGACGGTCGTTGCCTGGTTCGTTATGAAATCCGACCGACGACACCGAGCTTTCCGTCAGGTCGTAGCTACAACGATGAGCTACAAAATTTCGCAAACTGGTTCACCTACTACCGCAAGCGCCATCAGGCCATGCGTGGTGGTATCTCGCGGGCCTTTAATGCAATCGACAGTGTTCGCGTTGGCCAATTCCAGCTGAACGCCCGTCGCAATGTGACGATGCGCAGCTTGAACACCGAGCGCGACACAGTGATGGAAGACATTTTCAATGCACGCGGCACTGGCGGCACGCCGACGCGTCAGTCGCTGTTGCACATGGGCCGGCAATTTGAACGCACTGGCGCTAGCGCGCCGATTATCGCAGCCTGTCAGAAAAATTATGGCGTTGTGTTTACCGATGGCTTTGCCACGCTCGCCGATGTCGGTATTGCCAATCTAGACGGCGCTGCGCCACCGCCGTTTGCCGACTCGTGGGACAACACGCTCGCTGACATCGCCTGGATGTTCTACAACGACTTTAACGCACCGGGCTCGTTCAGCTCCGGTCTGGTGCCGGTGCCTTCCGCGTGCTCTAACACCACACCGGATCCCACGCTGGACTGTAACGAAGACCTTCACATGACCACCTACGGTGTGACACTGAATGCCGAAGGCACGTTGTTTGGGCAAACCTATTTCACTGCTCAGGATGCACACGATTCCCCACCGATTTGGCCGGAGCCTAATCTCACGCGTAACCCACGTATGGTTGACGACCTGTATCACGCAGCCATTAACGGTCGCGGTGAGATGCTCAACGCCCGAACACCGGTTGAAATTGCAGACCAAATGTCCGCAGTACTAGCAACGGTGATTGAGACAGAAGGTACTGCCGCCGCGGTGACATTTAATACGGGGCTGCTCAGTAGCGATTCTCTGGTTTACCAAGCGAAACTGGATTCCGAAGACTGGAGTGGCTTTTTGACTGCTTCGTCATTAGACCCAATCACCGGTGACGTATCGGCCGTACCGCTGTGGGACGCCAGTGAGCGCATCCCCAGCGAAAACAACCGTCAGATCGTGACATTTGATCCGGCCAACGACGGGATTGCATTCCGTAATTTCGCTAATCTGACGACGGCGCAACAGGATGACCTGAACCAGGCCACCACCGGCGGACTGACTGGCCAGGATGTCCTCGACTTCATTCGTGGTGATCGTGGCAATGAAACCGACATTGGTTTTCGCAAGCGTTCCGATCGCACCGTTTTGGGTGACATCGTGCACTCTGGTCCCGTCCTGGTCGGTGCGCCGCGCAGTGACTGGCCAGACGCTGCCCCCTTCCCGACCGGTGCGAATGCCTACTCTGATTGGGCCGAGGGCAGTGTGACCAGTCGCCGGGAGGCAGTCTACGTCGGCGCGAACGATGGCATGTTGCACGGCTTTTATGGTGATGCCGGCCAACCGGACTCCGGCGCTGAGTTCTTTGCCTACATCCCGAACAAACGCTTCAGCAGCGCTGTCGGTGAAGGTCTACATGAGCTCGCCGATCGCAACTACACGCACAAGTACTATGTCGATCTGACACCGGTGGTCGCCGACGTATTCATACCCGCCAACTCTGGTGGATTAGCCGATTGGCGCTCTGTGCTCGTAGGTGGATTACGCGGCGGCGGCGCGGGATTGTTCGCATTGGATGTGACTGATCCAGACCAAATGACCGAAGCGAATGCGGCGGCGATCGTTCTATGGGAGTTTACGTCCGCCGATGATCTGGATCTGGGTGAGACGTTCAGTGATCCATCGATCGCGTTGATGAACAATGGACGTTGGGCCGCGGTATTCGGCAATGGCTATAACAACGAAGGCACGACACAAGCTGCACTGTTTATTGTCTATCTGGATGGTGGACTGGATGGTGTCTGGACCGCTGGCAGTGACTACCAGAAGATTCTCTTGCCGGGTGCCAATAGCGGCTTGTCTACACCGCAGCTTGCTGATCTGGATGCCAACGGTACGCCGGATCGAGTCTATGCCGGCGATCTGAATGGCAACATGTGGGCGTTTGATGTGAGCAGCAATAACGCCAATATCTGGTCTGTCGCCTACGGCACCAGCGGTTCACCGCAGCCGCTATTCACCGCCTTCAACAATGCCGGTGTTGCGCAACCGATCACCGGTAAGCCGGTACTTGCCCGCTGCCCGTTCGACAATAGCGTGTCTCCGGACGTGATGGTCCTGTTCGGTACCGGTCAGTATTTGACCGAGGGCGACAAAACCACGACGGATGGCCAGTCGTTTTATGCGATTTGGGACAAGGGCGATCAGGAATTGGATCGCAGTGATTTGTTGCAGCAATTCGTCAACGACCCGAGCTTGAACTTTGACCCAACCAACATACGCGTACCGACAAATTTCGATTTGGACCCGATGATGGAAACAGGCTGGTATATGGACCTGCCGGGCAACGGCGAGCGCGTGGTGTCCAATGCGCTAGTTCGCGGTGATATCGTTTTCTACAACACGATCATTCCCGATTCGGGCGACCCCTGTGTCGTCGGCGGTGGCGGTTGGTTGATGTCAGTTAAAATATGCAGTGGCGGCCGACCGGATGAGCCGGCATTCGACTTGAATCGCGATAATGCGGTCAATAACGGCGACATTGTCATCGACACGCTGCTAACCGATGCTGACGGCAATCCGGTCACGTACTCTGCAGGTGGCGAGCGCTTCAACCCCACCGAAGTTCTGCCCTGGCAGTCCTCAATACTCGGCGATCGACAGTACACACCAGGCAGTACCGGAGAGCTGGAACGTCGCAGCATCAGCGGCACCAATGCACTGCTGGATGGGCGTCTGTCATGGGAACAGCTAACCAATGACTGAACCCAAACACCAGTCTGGTGTCACGCTCATCGAGCTGCTGATCGTGGTCGCGATAGTCGCGATCCTGGCGTCGCTGATCATCCCGAGCTATCAGGATAGTCTGCGCAAGGCGCGACGGGCTGATGGCCAGTCAGTGATGCTGGAG
>JBCCZN010000171.1:0-6001 GCA_039187375.1 Pseudomonadota bacterium | reverse complement strand
CCGAATAAGGACTTGCTCAATTGGCAGAAAGTCGATGCGCTGACGCCATACGGTGGTATTCGCATCGAGGACAACGTGCGTGTGCTGCACGATGGGCACGAAAATCTGACCCGCGATGCATTCGCTGCACTCTAGTGCAGTCAACCGAGCGTCGCCTACAGCAATCCATGCTCGCGTCGCCTAGCGCAATCCATGCTCGCGTCGCCTAGCGCAACCCCTCAATTTTGCCGCTTATGATCCCGTCTGCTGCGCAGAGGGATCGAGGCTTGGCAAAATCGAGCGGTCACGCTCTCGACGCTGGGTTGCGTGTGCGTCAAATCTTGCGTGATTGGTTGGGCTCACGGGCGGGAGCGTGCAGGCCTGCGGCGGAGCGTCTTGAGACCTCTGCGAAGCAGACGGGATCACCTAGCGACAAGCAGGCTTGTGCGCTAGACGCTCGGGAGCGGCGTTACGTGTAAAAAAATCGCTCTAGGCGACGCTAGCACGACTGCACTAGAGCGCAGCGAACGCATCGCGGGTCAGATTTTCGTGCCCATCGTGCAGCACACGCACGTTGTCCTCGATGCGAATACCACCGTATGGCGTCAGCGCATCGACTTTCTGCCAATTGAGCAAGTCCTTATTCGGGCTCTCCCTTAGTGGGTCGAGCAGCATTGGAATGAAGTACAGGCCGGGCTCTACGGTGAGCACCTCGTTCTCAGCAAGTGATCGGGTGAGTCGCAGGGCCGGATCCTGTTCTGGTCGTTCGGTAGGAGTGCCCTGAGCGTCCAGAAGATGACCACCCACATCGTGTACCTGCAAACCAAGATAGTGGCCCATGCCATGTGGCAGAAATACCCTGGTGATGCCCGATTCGATGAGACCCTCTGTGCTGCCTTTGCCGATGCCTGTATCAGTCAACACACCGGCGAGTAGGGTATGCATGCGTTGATGCAGTTCACGATAATCGGCACCGGAGACTACCTCGTCACACAAATTTTGCTGCAGCCGATCCATGGCGGTGATTAAGTCATTAAATGCACCATCGTCGGTCGAATAGGTGCGGGTAATGTCGCTGGCGTAGCCGGCCGCCTGTGCACCGGCGTCAATTAGGAATGTACGGGATTCGCCCGGTGCGACCCGCTCGCGGTGCTGATAGTGCAGTACGGCGGCATGTTCGTTGAGCGCAACAATACTGTTGTAGGGCAGTTCATCATCGATCGCGCGAATTGAGCTCAGGTAGGCCTGGTGTAAATCGAACTCGCTGACACCGCCACCGGCAAAGGCGGAGGCCGCCGCCTCGTGAGCGATAGCACCCAATCGACTGGCGGCCCGCAAGCGTTCCAGCTCATACGGAGTCTTCGTAATGCGTGCGATATCAAGAACGTGTAACGCCGCTGACGGATTGTGTCGCTCGATCCCCAATGCCAGTGCGGTATCACCAACATCGCCAATAAAAATCGGTGCTTTGGCTTGCGGCAGCAACGACTTGGCTTCTGCGGGGGTGCGGATACTGCGTACATCAAAGTGATGCGCCCAGTACGGATCGGGCGCTTGCGGTACGGCGTGCCAGAAATCATCCGGTTGGCAGTAGGCAAGGATCGGTGTCTGGCCAGGTTTATAGATCACATAGCTGTCAGGCACCTGCGTGATCGGTGCCCAGTACTTGAACTGCGGATTGACGACAAACGGGTAGGGACGATCATCGAGGAACGCCATCCGCAGGCCACCGGAGTAAATCACGGCCATATCGGCGCCGGCTGCATCCAATGCCTCGTCGTAAGCTGCGATGACTTGCAGCAGATGTGCGGTGTACAGCGCGTTTGGTGGTGGTTCTACTACAGACACGATCGATCCTGGTACTGTCGTTGTTGTTGTGGTCCGGATTATAGCGAAGCGCTCGTCGAGAGCGCATCGAGTAGTGCGGTCTTGTCCGCATCTGGTAGGAATGAGGCCGAGATACTATTGCCCAGAAGCGTGATGATGTCGTTATCGCTCAATGGTGCGGCTTGCGCGACCTGCAGAATATTATCGTTAATGTAGCCACCGAAGTACGCCGGATCATCCGAGTTCAGTGTCGCGTTCAGTCCTGCATCCAGCATCGCGCGTACCGGGTGGTTAGCCAGTGTATCGACAACGCACAGCTTCAAATTTGACAATGGACACACCGTGAGTGCGGTGCCGTCACGCGCCAGTTTGGTGACCAGTTCGGCATCCTCGAGCGCACGATTGCCATGGTCGATTCGGTCCACTTGCAGCAACTGCAAGGCTTCCCACACATACTCGGGTGGCCCCTCTTCACCGGCGTGCGCGACACACTTCAATCCATCTGCTCGCGCCCGTGCAAAGACGGTTTGAAACTTCGATGGGGGATGCCCCACCTCACTGGAGTCGAGGCCGAGTCCGACAAATTCGTCGCGAAAAGGCGCCAAGTCTTCATACATCGCGAGTGCATTGACCTCGGGAAGGTGTCGCAACACATTGGGAATAAGATACGCGGTCAGATCAGCAGCATCGGTGATGGCCCCCTTAATGCCCTCCATGACCACCGCCAGTTCGACACCACGCTCGGTATGACCCTGTGGATCGAAAAATATCTCGCAATGGCGCACACCGTCTGCGCGGGCGCGATCCAGATAGGCTTGCGTCAAGTCGTAGTAGTCCTGCGGTGTTTGCAGAACCGCCATACCGGCGTAGTACAGGTCCAGAAAATCTTG
Source organism: Pseudomonadota bacterium (assembly GCA_039187375.1). Classification (GTDB taxonomy): domain Bacteria; phylum Pseudomonadota; class Gammaproteobacteria; order Steroidobacterales; family Woeseiaceae; genus CALBPI01. The sequence goes on along the minus strand of JBCCZN010000171.1, from coordinate 3,305 downwards.
CAGATTGCTGAACGCGTAGGCGCTACGGACTTCGTTGATATCGGCGTAAGGCAACGCCACACCGTTACGTTGCGCCAGTGCCAGCATCATCTCCGGCTCCAGCGTACCCTCGATGTGTACATGCAATTCGGCCTTCGGGAGAGACTGCAGGACTTCAGGTGTCATGGCTGGAGTATCGCACGTGGACGATCAAACAGTCGCGACCGTCGCCCGAATCCGGCACACTTTCCGAATGCTTGCTTGCCAGAGGATCTGCCGTGAAATACACCGCTGTCATTGTCGCACTGCTCAGTGCGACGTCTGTACTGGAATCACCCAACGTGTATGGCTTTGATCGCCTGACCGGCTTATCACACGCGTCGCGCTCCGAGGTGATCGCGACCCACGGCATAGCTGCCACCAGCCAGCCCCTGGCAACGCAAATCGCGCTCGATATTCTGAAAAAAGGCGGCAGTGCTGTTGATGCGGCGATTGCAGCGAATGCGGCGCTGGGTCTGATGGAACCGACTGGCTGTGGCATCGGGGGAGACCTCTATGCCATCGTTCTGGATGCTGAAACCAAACAGGTTGCAGGCCTCAATGCCAGTGGCCGTTCCCCCAAAGGCCTGACGCGCGACGAATTGCAGTCGCGGCTGGATGCGCTGGGTCGCAGGAACATCCCGCCGCGCGGTGCGCTGCCGGTCAGTGTACCCGGCGCGGTCGATGGATGGTTCGAACTGCACAAACGTTACGGCAAGCTGCCGATGCGTGAGGTGCTGGCACCAGCTATCGCCTACGCACGCGATGGGTTTCCGGTGAGTGAGTTGATCGCTTATTACTGGGAGCGAAACGCTCGCGTACTCGATGAATACCCCGGCTTTAAAGAGACCTTTATGCCGGATGGCAGGACGCCGGCGAAGGGCGACATATTCAAAAATCCTAGACTCGCGAGAACCTATGAGCGCATCGCCGAAGGCGGCCGGGACGCCTTCTACGGTGGCGAGATGGCGCGCACCATGGCCGACTACGTTCAGGCCAATGGTGGTTATCTGTCGGTCGAGGATCTGAGCAGTCATACGAGCGACTGGGTGAAGCCGGTGAGCACTCGTTATCGGGGTGTTGATGTTCTTGAATTGCCGCCAAACGGTCAGGGTATCGCGGCACTGCAAATTTTGAATATTCTCGAAGGCTTCGATATTGCCGCTATGGGCTTTGGCAGCCCCGAGTATGTACACACCTTTATCGAGGCAAAGAAGCTGGCGTTTGAGGACAGAGCTAAGTTCTATGCGGATATGGACTTTGTTGACGTGCCCGTAGATTGGTTAGTTTCCAAGCAATACGCAGAACAACGCCGCAAGCTGATTGGCGATGAGGCATCGACCCAGTTACCTGCCGGGGATGCACCGATGCACGGCGACACGATCTACCTAACGGTGGCGGATCAAAACGGCAATATGGTGTCGTTGATTCAAAGTAACTACCGCGGCATGGGCAGTGGCATGACACCGGGCGAGCTTGGCTTTATTTTGCAAGATCGCGGTGAGCTGTTTTCAATGGACCCGGATCACGCCAATGTTTATGCACCTGGCAAGCGTCCGTTTCACACGATTATTCCCGCCTTCGCGTTCAAGGACGGCAAGCCGTGGTTGTCGTTTGGGCTGATGGGTGGCGGCATGCAGCCGCAGGGACATGCTCAGATCATCGTCAATCTTGTCGACTTCGGGATGAATCTGCAGGAGGCAGGTGATGCGGCTCGTATACGGCATGATGGATCATCGGAGCCGACCGGCGAGCGGATGACCAATGGCGGCACCGTCTATCTCGAAAGCGGAATACCGATGGAGACGATCGATGCCTTGCGCGAGAAGGGTCACACGGTCAAGATCGGCGGCGGTGGTTATGGTGGTTATCAGGCGATCATGATCGATCCGGATCAGGTGTTGTATTACGGTGCGAGCGAGTCGCGAAAAGACGGACAAGCAGCCGGGTATTGAAGATGGTAGACAAACAGGTTTGGCTGACTGGGATTACGACCAGCGGTACGCCGCATATCGGCAATTATGTGGGTGCGATTCGGCCTGGGATTGCAAGCAGCCAAGACAGCAGCCGAGAGAATTTCTATTTTCTTGCTGATCTGCATGCGCTCGTCAACACGCCAGACCCCCAGCACATTCGTCGCTCGACACTGGAGATTGCTGCGACCTGGCTAGCGTTGGGCCTGGATACCGACAATACGGTGTTCTATCGCCAGAGCGACATTCCAGAGATTACGATGTTGACCTGGATTCTCTCCAGCCAGACGGCGAAAGGGCTGATGAACCGCGCGCACGCTTACAAAGCCGCTGTGGATGCCAATACTGCCGTTGAAGGGACTGATCCGGACAAAGGCATTACCATGGCCCTGTTCGGCTATCCGGTATTAATGGCAGCCGACATTCTGATGTTCAGTGCCACACATGTGCCGGTCGGTCGTGACCAGAAACAACATGTTGAGATGGCGCGCGATATTGCGCAGCGCATCAATCATCACTATGGCGATATTCTGACCTTGCCGCAGCCGGTCATTGATGACTCAACCGCAACCTTGAAAGGTCTTGACGGTCGCAAGATGAGCAAGAGCTACGGCAACACGATTCCGTTGTTCGAGCCGCCAAAGAAACTGCGCAAGCTGATCATGAAGATCAAGACCAACTCGTTGGAGCCGGGTGAACCAAAAGACCCGGAGGGCTCAACGTTATTCGAAGTCTATCGGGCGTTTGCCTCCGAGGCAGAGACTGAAGCGATGCGGGGCAAATTTGCCGAGGGCATTGCCTGGGGTGCAGCCAAACAAGAGCTGTTTGAATACATCGATGCCCATCTGGAACCGGCGCGAGCCGAGTACGACAGACTGATTGCTTCACCCGACTTCGTCGAACAGAAGTTAGCCGAGGGCGCCAGCAAGGCGAATGACATTGCGGGAGCGTTGATGCACAGACTCAAGCACGCGGTCGGGTTGCGTTAGAGATAGTCATACACAGCGAAAATAAAAAGGGGGTTCTTGATGAGTGGGTCTACCGACAGTGAGTTTTCGCGCGGATGGATGCCGTTGCTCGCAGCGACGATCGGCACTATGTGTGGCATTTTTACGCTGACCAATTATTCGCAAGGTTTTTTCGTCGGACCGGTAACGAGTGAGTTTGGTTGGACACCGCCACAGTTCTTTCTCAGCTACACCGTGTTGATGTGTTTCGGGCTCATCACAGGTCCGGTAGTGGGCTCGCTGGTCGGCAAATATGGTCTGCGAACCATTGGCATTATCGGGCTGGCAGGTCACTCGTTTGCCTATG
>JBCCZN010000170.1:0-6008 GCA_039187375.1 Pseudomonadota bacterium | reverse complement strand
GTGTTCTGGACGCTGGCTGCAGTCGTCGCCTACGGCGTTGCCGCCTGGCTGCTCGATGACCGCCCACTGGCGCGACCAGACCGGGCAAAAGAGCGTGAGTTCTGGCGCCGACACTCAGAAGACCGGAGTTATTGATGGCCTACTACGACGAGAAAAACGTCCGCCGCTTTATGCGCGACCGTGACCGCGGCAAGGTTGCCGGCGTCTGCGCAGGCTTTGCCGACTATTTCGGTTTTGACCTGACCATGACGCGGTTGTTGACCATTATCGCCACGTTGCTCGCAGGGCCGGTGATGATCGTCATCTATGTGGTACTGGTACTGCTGGTGCCGGTTGCGCCCAGCAATGGCCTGCCCACCAGCAAACGCCGCGAAAAGGAGTTTCGGCGCGAGCTGCGCCGGACACCACGTGCTACGGTCACCGACGTACGTCGCAGTTTATTGCGACTGGATGCCCGATTGGCACGCATGGAGCGCTATGTCACGTCGCCACGCTTCGAGCTTGACCGTAAAATCAACGATCTTTAATCAATAACAACGGGAGGACTAATGATCACAAGCCCATTTACGATGGTCGTCTGGATCGTCGCCATCGCTTGCGGATTCAGTTTGGCAAAACACTGGATCGACTCACGTGCCAATCGCCCATCGGGCGATGATCGCGGCACCAGCGATGAAACGCTGGAGCTGATCAGTCGCCTCGAGCATCGCATTGAGGTGCTGGAGCGTATCGTCACCGACTCAGGCAACAGCCTGCGCCGCGAGATCGATCGACTGTAGCGCTAGCTTTCCGTACGAGCCTTGTAGGCGCGCACCTCAACATTGAACGCGTCTGCCAGGCTCTGCATCTCGGCAACTGCCGCGTTGTGTCGCTTGAGTAACAATGCCGCACGTTGCGCCGTCACATCCGGATCTTCACCTTCCGTTTCTGCGGCTTTGGCTTCGGCCTCGATACAGTCCAGATATTCATTCATATCCGCCATATAGCCTTTGACGGCCTTTTGCGTCGCGATCATGTCGTCCTTGGAGGCCGTGTTGCCGCTTGGGATATCAACGCGCGACGGATAATCACAACTGGCCACCGCCGCCGGTGCCAGCATTATCGAGGCGGCCAGAGAAATAGCCGCAAGCGTTTTGAACGTCATAGTCATCCCCAATGAGTTCGTATCCGGGTTGGAATAATAGAAAATCGGGCGCCTGGTGTCAGGCGAATAGTGCGCGATGGCGGTCTGTACCGTCCTGCTGTTCGATCATTCGCTGACCGAATTCAGCCGCAGACATGGGCTTGCCAAACAACATTCCCTGACCGAAGTTACACCGCATGCGTCGCAATAGTGCCAGTTGGGCTTCATTCTCAACACCCTCGGCCACGACATCCAGATCCAGTTTGCGGCTCATCTCCACAATTGCCGAGATAATGGCGGCATCGTTTTGGTCTTCGGCGGCGTTGCTGACGAATGAACGGTCGATCTTCAGTGTCTTGATCGGAAATTTCTGCAGTGCACTGAACGAGGAATAGCCGGTGCCAAAATCGTCAATCGCGAGCTGCAGTCCATGTGACTGCAACATCTCAAGCACGGCGACCGTGCGCGGAATGTCTTCCATCAGCGTGGTTTCGGTGATCTCGAATTCGATATCTTCGGGACGGATGTGATGGCGAGAGAAAATTTGATTAACGCTATTAAAGAAGTTGCGCTGGCGCAGCTGTTTCAATGACAGGTTGATCGCGATACGACCCGGTTCGCCGACGTCGCGCTTCCATTCAGCGATATCGGCACAAACTTTGTCCATTACCCACTCGCCGATTTGAATGATCAGGTTGGTCTCTTCTGCCAGTGGAATGAAATCATTCGGTTGCACCCGTCCCATGCCGGGCATTTCCCAGCGCACCAGCGCTTCAGCACCGACGACCTTGCCAGTGGCCAATTCGTATTTGGGCTGGTAGCGCAGCAACAATTCATCGCGCTCAAAACTGCGACGCAACCGACTCTTCATCATGAGTCGCTCAACCGCATCGTCATTCATGCGCGAGTCGTAGTACATCGCACGGTTGCCGCCCGCCTTTTTCGCCGCATACAGCGCTGCGTCGGCGTTCCTCAACAAATCGATGACGTTGTCCGCATCGTCCGGATAAATGGCGATGCCAACGCTGGCTGTGACATAGACTTCGTTGCCCTGCACGTCAAACGGCTCGGCGATTGTTTCAAGCAGCGTGTTGGTGTGGACATTCATCCGCTCGCGCAGATGCTCATCCACCTGTTCGCCCTCAATAAAGGCAGCGAACTCGTCTCCAGAGAGGCGACCGACCACTACGCCATCGGGTAGCGACTTGCGCAGGTTTTTCGCCAGCACTTCCAGTGTGGTGTCACCGGCAAGATGGCCAAAAGTGTCGTTGACGTCTTTGAACTGGTCCAAATCCACGTACAGCAACACGATGGCCTTGCGCTTGCGGCGCGCATGCGCAATCGCGCGTTGCAGCAAATGCTGGAACTGCATGCGATTGGGTACCTTGGTCATCGGGTCGATCCGCGCCAGATAGCGGATGCGCTCCTCGGAGCGCTTACGCTCGGAGATGTTCTGTGCCGAATACACCCGCCCGCCGATGACATTGTCGTCGGCGTTCAGCCGCGATGCCATCCACGATACGGGCACCTGTTCTTCGGTGGCGGTTATAAAGCGCGCCTCACGCGGCTGCTGGCTGTCTGCATGGCGCATCAATTTCGGCAGGTCATCTTCGTGCACCAGCTCCGCGATCGGCTTACCGAGTAACTCAGTTTCGGTGTAGCCGGTCAGACGTACCGCGGCGCTGTTGCAATGCATAACGACGCCATCATTGTCGGTCACAATCAGCGCATCGTTCAGACTGCTGAGAACATTGTCCATGTAGTCACGCGAAATTGTCGTGCGACGTAACTGATCACGCATCTCATCGAATGCATTAGCCAACTGGCCTACCTCGTCATCACGGGCTAGCGCGAGCGGCTTGCCATAGTCACCGGCTCGCAGTCCTTCGGCCTGCTCTTTGATGGCTTCAATCGGTCTTACAATGCGGCGCGCGGCGAGCCAACTGAGTGCGCCGCAAATCAGTGCGACGACCAGTGAGGTCAGCAAAACGCGCGAGGTGGCAGAAGATTGCCACTGGGCACGCACACCAATTTGCTGCTCGCGGAACTGCGCCTTTTGGGCGTTCAGTGCGTCCAGAGAAAACGCAATGCGCAGCTCACCGTAGGCGGTGCCGTCCAGTAACACTGTTCGGTCGATTCGCAGAGCGCTGTCTGACCAGACCGACGCCTCATCAACCGGTGCAATCGGTCGGCCGTCCGCATTGCCTGCGGCTCCGGCAACACGCCCATCAGTTGCGATGAACTGCACCGCGTCGATGTTGCCAAGTTCGGAAACCGATTCATCGAGAGAGGTTTGCAGATCGGCTAGACGGCCATCACGGGCGAGGTTATCGACCTCACGTTCGAGCGAGGTCGCAGCCTGTCGTGCGCGCAACTCAAATTCAGATTCGAGATTGATGCCGTTTGAGGTGACGCTGTCGTTCAGGAAGCGATCGACAATGAGTCGACCGTTTGCAAATAGCGCAAGCGACACCACGCAGACCACAGCCAGCGTGAGCATCAGCGTGCCGGCAAGCAAACGATGCGCCAGTGGTCGCGGGAATACCCTCACGAGCACGCACCTGTGTACATTGGTCCCGTCACACTCACAATCCGCTCTTAACCGTTGTTATTATTCTATATATGCAGCGCGAATCGCGCCGTTCGCATGCAGTCTGAACGATAGCGACGGCAAGCGTCCAGTGCGATTTGTCCTAACCTGTCGCTATTTTGTCCACCCTAAAACGACGACAGCGCCATGTGGCGCTGTCGTGGATCGATAAGCTGCTGATTTAAAGACGGTTAGTGGGCACTCGCCGATGCGTGTGCCAGGTTCGCCGGCTTGACCGGTTTGCTGGTGGCCGGGCGGGCACCTATGCGCATTTCACCATCGATAATGGCGCCTTCCGCGACAGAGATTTTTGCCCCTCGAACACTGCCCGAAATGCTGGCCGTAGCGGCGATCTCGATACAACCGGTGGCAATGATGTCACCGTCCACGCGCCCGCTGACGACAATGTCGTCGGCGGCGAGGGTGCCGCGCCACTCGCCGGTCGCCGCAATGGTGACGAGGCCGCTCAGGGTGCTGTTGCCGATGATCGTACCGCTGACCATCGCGTCACTACTGCCGCTGATTGTGCCCTCGATGACACAGCCTTCGGCGACTAGCGTCGTCGGGCCATTGCCCTGCCGACGTGCTGCGGATTTCGACGTGTCTGCCATCATTGCACTCCATCATTGATTTCAATCGCCAGAGTAACGCCGCACCCGCCGCTTTAATGTGACGCAGTTGGCAGCTCAATGCTGATACCATCTGGTTTGGCTTGCGGATGCTTATGAGCGACTCACTCGAACACAGTCTGGTCACACTCGGGTCGCACGGCGCCGGGATTTGGCAGGACATGCTGACTGGACTGGAGCGTGAGGCCCTGCGCGCGACGCCGAATGCGCAGTTGTCACAATCGCCACACCCGCAACCGCTCGGCTCGGCATTGACTCATCGCTACATCACGACCGACTTCTCTGAGAGTCTGTTGGAGTTCGTGACGCCCGCCTGCAACTCGGTAGAGGGCACGCTTGACTGGCTGGCCGACGTGCATCAGTTTGCTGCCGCGCGCATCGGAGATGAGACGTTCTGGAATTCCAGCATGCCGTGCCAGCTGGGCGATGCCAGTTCAATCCCCATCGCTCGCTATGGCACCTCCAATGTCGCTCAGATGAAGACGATCTATCGACGTGGCTTGTCGCATCGGTATGGTCGACCAATGCAGGCAATCGCCGGCTTGCATTTTAATTTTTCGATGCCCCAGAGTTTCTGGTCAGCATTCGAAGCGCTGCACGCCAAAACCGGCAACGGCAGTCTACAGTCGGCGGGATATCTCGCTCTGGCGCGCAATTTTCGCCGTCTGTCATGGTTGGTGTTGTATCTGTTCGGTGCCTCGCCGGCGATGTGCCGCAGTTTTCTCGATAACACCCGCGGTTCGCTGGCCGAGTTTGATCAGGACACGCTATTCGAGCCTTATGCGACCTCTCTGCGCATGAGCGATCTGGGCTATTCCAGTAATGCGCAGTCCGGGCTTGCGATTTCGCTCAACTCGATTCAGGACTATGTCGACGACCTAACCGCTGCAATCATGACGCCGCACCAGCCCTACAGGGAGATCGGCGTTGAGGTTGGTGGACAGTGGCGTCAGCTCAATACCAGTATTCTGCAAATTGAAAACGAGTATTACAGCAGTATCCGGCCCAAGCAGATTGCCCGCTCGGGTGAGCGGCCGACGCTGGCATTGCAACGCGCCGGTGTTGCTTACGTGGAAGTACGTTGCCTCGATATTAATCCGTATGAGCCGGCGGGCATTAGTGCGTCGCAGTGTTATTTCATGCAGGCGCTGCTCGCCTATTGTCTTGTGCGCGAGAGTCGTCTGCTTGAGCGCGCAGAGTTGCTTGAGGCGGACAACAATTATCTGGTTGCGGCACATAGCGGTCGTGCGCCGGATCTGGAGCTGCGTCGCAATGGTGAGCCGGTGCAGCTTGAGCACTGGGCCGAAGAGATTCTACAAGCGGTTGAGGCGGTCGCCGAGACGATGTCCGGCAGTGATGGTCCGCATGCGCGCAGCGTTCGCGAGCAGCGCGAGGTGGTGCAAGGTCATACGGAGACGATATCGGCGCGATTGTTGCGTGAGATGGAATCAGCGCAACAGAGTTTTATCGAGTTTACGAACAACTTGTCGCATACGCATCGTAAACACTGGCTGGGATTGCCGTTGATGCCCGAAGCACGCTTCGATTTGCTGCGGTACGAGGTGACCGAATCGCTGCAAAAACAGCAGTCGATTGAGGAATCGCCGCAGTCGAGTTTTGAGGATTATCTGCGCAGCTATTACGCAGTCAAACCCGATTAGTTCGT
>JBCCZN010000169.1:0-6093 GCA_039187375.1 Pseudomonadota bacterium | reverse complement strand
GAAAGTCAAACAACGAAAACGCACCTCGCGCATGTTGATTGGCACAGACTGGTGCTGTCGCCGAATCTACCGTCTCGGCATTCAGGCCGGCCTGATGCGCTGTAACAAAGCGCTGATTGAGTGCATCGACGGTCAACCCGATACTCTTGGCCACCCGATCCAGCGACGCACAAATATTGGTCACCATGGGGTAGCCACAGTCATCGACCTGGTTGAAGCGAATCACCGGGCTTCGCAACTTGCGTGCCATCCCTTCGACCACGGCAGTCGTCTCCCAGCGAGCGGATATCGGCTTATCGATAGACAGCCACGCACTCTTGCCTTTGTCCTCGGCAAAGCTTAGGTAGTCACGCAAGTCAGGTGTATTCAATTGTCAGCCTTTGCTTGTGTCAGTAACACACGATCCGGTTTGCCATTGGTCTTGCGCGGGAACTCTTCCCATACATGGTATTCGCGCGGTAGCCTCGCCATCGCGACCTGGGTTGATAGATGCTGCCGCAGTGATTTGATGATCTCGTCGTGGGTAGTAATGATGTCGGGCATTTGTACGTGTGCGACGACGCGCTGTCCCAGCAGAGTATCGTCAACACCGACCACGACCGCATCGGTAACCCCATCGAAGCCGGTCAACACCCGTTCAATTTCCTCTGGCACGATTCGCTCGCCTGCTGATTTGATCATTGCTGATTTGCGACCGACGAGAAATAGATCCCCGTCTTGATCGAATCGGCCGAGGTCGCCGGTATGTAGTCGGCCCTGTGCATCGATCGCATTCGCCGTCGCCGCGTCATCGCGCCAGTAGCCGAGCATGATGTTGTCGCCAGCAATCACAACCTCGCCGACCTCACCGTCACTAACATGCTGGCCGCTATCGTCCAGCAGCAATACAGTGACACCGGGTATTGCGCTGCCTACCGAGTCGGGCTTGCTGCGAACCTTGTCCGGGTGCAGTGCGGTTGCTCTGGGCGCGCACTCTGTTTGGCCGTAGGCGATATGGAACTGTAACTCAGGAAAATGATCAATCACTTGGAGGATGGTATCCGCTGCCAGCTTGCCACCTGTGACGGTGACCCAGCGAAGGTCAGGCAGGTCTGAATCTAACAAACCACCGCGAGAAATCAGAGCATTGAAGTGAAACGGCACACCAGAGAAACCGCTGACGCGGGTGTTGCGAATCGCTTCGACGACTTTTTTGGGAAACAGGAAGTTATCGAAAAAGTGAATACTGGCGCCGGCAAGTAAATGCACCGTCAACTGCATCAGACCGTGCACATAATGCAGGGGGACGACCATCATGTAGGCGTCATTCTCAGTGATTGGCATGTGTTCGATCACCGCATGATCGACGCTAAAAATATTGCGATGGCTCAAGCACACGCCCTTCGGTGTGCCACTGGAACCCGAGGTGAACACCAGCACTGCCGGGTCAGTATCCGCCATGTCCATGACCTTGTCATTCGGTAGAGCCGGTCGTGCACACAATTCGGCGATAGTCAGAACCGATGTTTCGGTGGCAGTGTTAAACAGCGTGCGGAATTTGTCCTGCTGAATCACCGCAAGGACCGGTTCGGCTCGCTCAATGACCGCGGCGGTATCCGCTGCACGTGTATCGTCATTGAGCCAGACAACAATCGCGCCACAGCGTAGTACTGCGAAAAATAGCGCGATGGCTTCTAGATCGTGCCGCGACACTATGGCGACTCTCGCGCCACGGTTAACACCGAGATCGCCCAAAACACCGGCTAGTTGTTTAGAGCGATCAACTAGTTCGGCATAAGTAAACCGCTGACCGCTTGCCAGTTGCAGCGCGAGATGGTCAGGGCGGCGTTGCGCGACGCCGTCCAACGCCTGTTCAAGGCGCATAGTCATAATTACTGTTTTTCGAGATAAGCGACGATGCTATTGACCGAGCCAAAATTCTCAGGAGTCAAATCATCCGGATCGATCGCAATATCAAAATTCTCTTCAAGCCAGACGATGACATCCATCATCGCTACGCTGTCGACAATTTCTTCTTCAAGTAGATTGGCAGCCGGATCTATGCCGTCGGCTGCAGCTGGGTTCAGTGTCGCGATGAACGCCTGGATTTGTTCTAGTTTGTTAGTGTCAGACATTGTCCCTTTCTCCTGCTGCGGTGTATCGGTACTAACGCATCATGCGCCAATGCTCTGTTGGCTGACCACACACTGTGACAACTGATCATGCTGCCACTCAAAATGCGCAAGGTCTGCGTCGCTGACTTCGCGCAGAGGTTCATGCTTCAACAACGAACTGCCCTGCTGCAGGCCCTCGACATACGCCAACGGATCGCAATGATGCAACAATTTTCGACTGATACGTAGTAACACAGCAGTCTCTCCGACCATTGTGCCGCAGACAATGCCGAAACTGTGATCCAGTGCTCGTCGTAATAGCCGACTCGCACCGCTGACACCACCCGCTTTGCCAACTCGCACGTTAATCCACTGGTAGGCGCCGGTATCGATGAATCGCTCCAGGTCGTACTCGGTACAGATCGATTCGTCAGCCATCAAAGCGACGCCGGTGGATGTGTGCAGCGCACGTAGCTGCTCGATGAGTTCCGGTTGATGCTTGCTCAGCGGTTCCTCGATAGAGTGTATCGCGCAGTCCCGACTGGCTCGCAGCAGTGCATCGGCGGTGTTGAAATCCAGTTCTCCGTTACCGTCCAGTCGCAGGTCAATATCCTTGCCGATCGTTTTGCGCAGTAGTTGAATGCGCGCGACATCATCATGGCCGCCGACCTTCAGTTTAACCGCAGTGCAACCGCTTAAGCGGGCGAACCGACCCTGACGGATCAAGCCGCGTTCATCGTGGTCATCTCCAATCGTCAGACATGGCGCACTGGGTCGCTTGCGCTTTGGACCAAAGATCTGACGCCAGTCCAGACCTTTGTAGCACTCCAGCGCATCGTGCAGTGCGATGTCAAAACCACCGGTCAATGCGGGCTGGATCTGATAGTCGCCAACCTCGGCCATTGCCTGTCGAATGTCATCGCATGAGTTGAGTGAGAGTCCTTGCAGGCGCTTTGCCAGATCGCCAGCATATTGGCGCCAGATAGGCTCGTTGTCCTCGCCGGTGACATAGGTTCGTGCCTGTATCTCACCGAAGCCGCGATGACCTGATTCGGTGATGACGCAGATGATGATGGCATCGCCCGCTTGGCGGCTGGCTTTGGCGTGTGAGAAGCGATGCTGGAACGGAACGCTGATCCGCGTTAATTGAACGCCACTAATCTTCATCGGGAATGGTTTTGATTGATAACGTACTGTCCAGGTCACGCTCGCGTCGTAAAATGCCCGGCTTATACTGATCATCGCCAACGTGTTTTGCACGAAACCGATCGTGCAGTGATTGCATACCGTCGTCGTTGGTCACGACCACTTCCGGCTCGCCCAGACGCAATGAGCCACACTTATCTTTGTACTCGCCATTGGCTTTACCTAGTTCTTCGTGGAAGCGACCAACCCAGGTAGACAATGTGGTTTCATCGACCCCCGGTTGCAATGCTGCCTCATCGACCAGAACTGCGTAATGTGGCCGTTCCCCGGTTTTGGGATAGACGAAGACATCACTGCGTGCGAGTACCTCGTGCATACCCGACTCTTCCAAGGCATGGACCACTTGCTGTTCTGTCAGTTTTTCGCCGGTGATACTTGACGTACGACCGAATCGATACTGAAAGCTCAGATGAGGCACGCCGTTGACATGACCTGTGACCGCCAGGCAGTCGGCTGTTCTATACCGGTACAGTCCGCCCGCAGTGGTGACAACCAGCTCATAGCGCTTTCCTTTTTCAAGCGCCCAGGCAGGTGTTGTCTGCGGCGACGTATCCTCAACCGAATTGGCTGGGATGAACTCATAGTAGTGCGAGGTGTAAGCGAGCAGCCCGCCGGGTAACGTGTCGGCCATCGGAATGGCCATGATGCACTCGCTCGATTGTGTGATGTAGTCACGAAAAGCGATGCCCTCGGCATGACGTTTGAGAATATCGAGATATGGGCTGACCAATTCGGATTGCCAGCAGATGATGAGTTCCAGCGCAGGCCAAAGTGCTTTAAGTTGGCGCCGGCCGTTACCATGCCAGCTCTGTACGTTTTGCGCCTGTTGTTGGTTGCGCTGTAAACGACTGGTCAATTGATCGGGTAAATCACTGCGTGCATCCAACGCTGCGATGCCCCAGGTACCGTCATGCAGTCCGCGCGCCAGGGATTCTGTGCTCGCTTCGATGATCTCGCAGAATTTGACGAGCGTAGAGGGGTTAAGGCTCATCAGGCAATGCAGCTCTCCCTGCAGTGCGAGTCGAGCCGCAGCATAGTAGCGCTGAGATGCATCAGCGATGGCGACCAGTTGGCGCGGGATCGGCCAGCGCTCGCTCGACTGGAAGCCTTGCATCCGTTGATTCCAGAACGTGGTCTCTGAGAGCTCCGTGATGTTCTGTGCATTGCGCTCACTGTGACCAGAGTCACCGAAGTTGGCAATCAAGCGGCCGGTCTTGATCGCGGGATGATCACGATAGATTGCATCCCAAAAAAGACTGAATGCGCGTGCTTTCTGTCGCACAAACTCAGATGTGACCGGAATTTTCTTCGGTGTTGCAGACGAGCCGCTAGTCAAAAAGTAGGCCGAAAGTCGACTGACAGTGAAGTTACGAGTATCCGTCCAGTAGTCCGGAAAACCGGCGACTTGATCGTAGGTCATCAGCGGCAGACGTCGGTACGCATCAGGACTGTTGATCGCGCTGAAATTGTGGTGCTGGCCGAATCTGCACGATTGTTGTGCCGATAGTATCTGCTGCAGCAATGCCCACTGCGCGTGTTCCAACGATTGATCGCTATTGATAAATCGCTCGAGCGCTATCGATTGATTATTTGACATTGTCATTATTTTAGCGTGGAGCCATCGGCCCGACGAGTGTGATTGTACCGGGGTATCCCAGCTAAGGTGCTTAACTTTTGCCCACTTTGGTCGCCACACCAAGAAGCGTGGATATGTTCACGCTTTGTCCTAGTGCATGGTCTGCGCAGTCTGCAGTCCGTTTGTTGTGTTGACCTTGATGAGTAAGGGCCAAGCGCAAGATGGAAAACGTTGAAAGTCGGCAACTCAGAAGGCGGCTTGCTGGCGCGCTGTTGCTATGCGTATTCGCCATGAGCGTCATCGTTTGGCAGACCAGTCCAGTCATTGCAGCCTCGGTGACAGTGCTCGCAGTGATAGTTGCTTTTTGGATGCCATCTGGTGCGCGGCAACGTATTCCGTTGCAAAGGCTAGAAGCGCTCACCGAGATGAAATCGGTACTGCTGTTTGATGCAAACGGTAAGGTGAGTTGGGCTAACGATGCATTCCTCGACCTGCTCGGCGCATCACTTGATCGACTGGTAGGCCGGTCCCATGACGCGTTATTCGCCTCGATCGCACAAACAACTTACCAGGATCTGTGGCAGGCACTGTGTCAAGGTGAGAACAGCACTGGCGTCTATGAGTTGGTACACAGTGCGGGGCACACGTTGTGGATCCGCGCCCTGTTGGTGCCGGTGATGAACAAAGCCGGTCGGCTATCCCATGTTGTTCAATATGCAGTCGACATCAGCGAACAGAAGAAACGCGCAGCACAAGATGTTCGGGTGCGCTCGGCTTTTGACAACAGCAACAGCTGCATGATGATCGCCGACGATGATGGCAGTGTCATTTACATGAATGATGCGATGAACGCATTGCTGGTCAGCGCTGAAGATGATCTTCGCAAGGCGTATCCCTGGTTTGATGCAACCAAGATGCTTGGCATCAACATCGATCAGTTCTCGATCGTCTCGTCGCAGCAATCTCGCTCGTTGTCTACAACCATGCAAGCGGATTGGTCACTGGGTGATCGCAGTTTACGTCTCTCGGTTAACCCGGTCGTGGACAAGCGCAATGACCAGCGCGTAGGAACACTTGTTGAATGGCAAGATCGCACTCACGAGTTCGCTGCCGAACGTGAGATTCAGGCTGTCGTCGATGCCGCGCGCGGTGGTGATTTGTCTCGCAGAATTGACCCGACTGGAATGCACGGGTTTCTCCGGCAGTTCTCAGACAGCG
>JBCCZN010000168.1:0-6101 GCA_039187375.1 Pseudomonadota bacterium | reverse complement strand
TTTCATCCCGCCCTTGGAAACTTTTTTCATCATTTTTTCCATCTGCAGATGCTGCTTCAGCAGACGATTGACGTCCTGAATCTGCTGCCCCGCTCCACGAGCGATACGTTTTTTACGTGAGCCATTGATTTTCTTAGGAAAACGCCGCTCATCGAAGGTCATCGAATCGATTAGCGCGATTTGACGACGCACGACCTTGTCGTCCATCTGGTTTTTCAGCTGGCCCATATTGACGCCGCCAGGCAGTGGCATCTTGTCCATCAGCGCGCCGAGACCACCCATGTTAAGCATCTGCTCCAGCTGATCCTTCAGATCAGCTAGGTCGAAACCACGGCCTTTTTTTAGCTTACGGGCAAGTTTTTGCGCCTTTTGCTGATCGACCTTTTGCTCGACCTCCTCGACCAGCGACAGCACGTCGCCCATACCGAGAATGCGCGACGCCATGCGTTCAGGATGAAACGCCTCTAACGCATCGGTTTTCTCGCCAACACCAACAAACCGGATCGGCTTGTTGATCGTCTCGCGTACCGACAACGCCACGCCGCCGCGCGCATCACCATCAGCCTTGGTCAAAATCACACCGGTCAGCGCCAGTGCCTGATCAAAGGCGCGCGCAGATTGCACCGCGTCCTGCCCGGCCATGCTGTCGACCACGAAGAATGTCTCCTGCGGCTGAAGCGCTGCGTAAACGCGCCCGGCCTCATCCATCATGTCGCCGTCGACGTGCAGGCGACCCGCCGTATCCACGATCAACACGTCCGCGAATTGCTTGCGTGCATCATCCAATGCACGGCTTGCAATCGCTGCCGGATCTTCATCCGCATTGCTGTCATGAAACAGCGCATTGACCTCGCCAGCCAGAGTCTTGAGCTGCAATATCGCGGCAGGCCGATGAATATCGACACTAACCAGCATGACCTTCTTTTTGTCGCGCTCGGCCAGGCGCTTGGCCAGTTTCGCCGCTGAGGTGGTCTTGCCCGCACCCTGCAAGCCCGCCAGCATGATGACCAGCGGCGGCTGCGTCTTGTATTCGAGCGGCGTTGACTCACCGCCCAGCACTTCGGTCAACTCATCATTGATGATTTTGATGAAGGCCTGCCCGGGCGTCAGACTGGTCAGTACCTTTTCGCCCAGCGCCTGCTCGCGCACCCGAGCGATAAAATCCTTGACGACCGGCAATGCGACATCGGCCTCGAGCAATGCCAGACGAACCTGGCGCAGCGTGTCCTTGACGTTATCTTCGGTAATACGACCTTTGCCGCTGAGCGCCTGAGTCGCGCCGCGCAAGCGTTCGGAGAGGTTATCGAACACGAGATGACCCTGTTGCGTTGATTGATTGCAGTGTAACGCAGCTACGCCGATCGCGGCAGTTGCCTTCGGCCGCGTCGCGCACGCGGCAACGAACTAGATGGTGAGCGAATCGCCGTTTGAGAGCATGCGGATGTCACGCGCAGGAATCGCGTTTTGCACCTGCTTGAGTATCAACGCCTCATCCCCAGGCTTCATCGCGGTCAGCCAGATGTCCGGCTCGTGATCGAGCTTGATCAAATCGTCGGCCAGCGTACGCGGACAATAATGACCGGCAGCCTGCGCTAGAGCCGCTTGCTCGTCAGGGAAGGAGACCTCGACGACCAGCGCTTTCAAGTCGGGTAGCGAATTGAGCAAAGGCCATAACGTTGTGTTGGTGGTGGTATCACCGCTGACGGCGAATACACCATCCGGATGGCTGATGCAGTAACCCTGAGCGGGCACCGAATGGCGTACATCCACGGCATGGAACATGCGCTCACCGATCGTCACCAGATCACCCGGGTTCATCTGTTGATATCGGATGACTGGATTTTGCACGTCGGGCAATTGCGCAAAATCTGGCCAGATCTCCCAATTAAAGATGTGCTTCTGGATTGCCGTCAGGGTCTCATGGCGACCGTAGACGGTTAACGGATCGCCGATCCGACTATCAAAAATGCTGTCGATCAAAAACGGCAAGCCAGCGACGTGATCGAGGTGAGCATGAGTCAGCAGCACATGCTTGATGCGTTGCAACGCACCCAGCGACAAGTCCCCGGCGCCGGTTCCGGCGTCGAGCAAGACATCGTCATCCACCAGCATCGCGGAGGTCCGGGCTCCCTGCCCAATACCGCCGCTACAACCGAGCACTTTTATTTGCATAGCGTTACGCTTGTGCGATCATCCATTTACGGTCGCTAACGCTAATGTAGCACCCGTGGAGTTTCTGTGTTTGCTTTCACAATTCTAGGCACTTACGTGCTGGCAACGCTGGTTTTGCTTACCAGTGCAAGTGCCGCACAGGCCACGACAATGAGTCATAACGAACCGTCCGGCAAAGCGCTGCAGGCGGATCGTATTTTGACCGGTTTGCTGGGCGTCATGATCGTGTTGCACGGCGCCTCGCTAGTTGGCGATGTCATCCTTGAAAACACCCAAGGCCTTGGGTTTGCAGACGTGCTCAGCGTTATTGCCTGGCTACTGGCCGCCATCGGTCTCTATGCGATGATGCAGCCTGGCTTTCGTGCTGTCTCGGGGGTTGTGTTAGCGATCAGCGCACTGCTGGTGGGCGCTTGTTTGATCATCGGCGGCGACACCGCCGCACCGCTGAGCTGGCAGATCAAACTCCACGCTATTTTGTCGCTGGTCGCTTACAGTTTTCTCGGCGCTGGCAGCGTATTGGCGACGGCATCACTGATGCAAGATTCACAACTGCGAGCTGCCCGTGTCGGCCGACTGTCGACGATCCTACCGCCACTGATCGCAACCGAGCAGTTTTTAGCGCGCCTGACCATTGCCGGTTTCGTGTTTCTGCTACTCGCTGTGACTAGCGGGTTCATTTTCGTGGACAACATGTTTGCCCAACATTTGACGCACAAGTCGGTACTCTCGATTGCAGGATTAGTGATTTTCGGCGCACTGGTAGTCGGCAGACAAGTCGCTGGTTGGCGCGGCCGTCGGATGCTGTTTTTCTACCTGGCGGGGTTCGGCGTACTACTGCTCGCCTATTTTGGCAGCAAGGTGATTCTCGAGGTTGTGCTTAATCGCCACTGGGGCTGATTGACAGCGATAGACCCACGCTGGTTTGATTGGGGCCGTGTAACACTGAGGAATCTCCGTCGTTGGACGACGTACCATTGAGCGTCCTGTTTTCAATCCTAGCCGGATTGCTGGTCTGCTCCGCATTTTTTTCCAGCTCTGAAACCGCATTGATGCGACTGAATCGCTATCGGCTGCGTCACCGCGCGCGCTCTGGTGTGCAATCCGCCAAACTGGCCGAATCATTGCTTGACCAGCCCGATCGACTGATTGGGCTGATTCTGCTGGGCAACAACATCGTCAATATTCTCGCCGCATCGCTGACGACCATCATCGCGTTGCGACTTGGCGGTGAGGCCGCGCTAGCGATTGCGACCGGCATTCTGACGCTGGTGGTGTTGATCTTCGCCGAGGTGGCACCCAAGACGCTGGCCGCACTGCATCCGGATCGTGTGGCGTTACCGGCAACCTATATTTACTACCCGCTGCTCAAGGTGCTGTACCCCGTCGTCTGGCTCACCAATTTGTTGGCCAACGGCGTGCTGCGTCTGTTTGGCGTTCGCTCCAGTGACGTCGATGGCAATGCGCTCAGCCATGAGGAACTGCGCACCGTTGTCGATGAGGCGGGTGCGCTGATTTCCCGCAAGTATCGCTCGATGCTGACGGGCATCCTGGATCTTGAAAAGGTCACCGTCGACGATGTCATGGTGCCGCACAATGACATTGTCGGTATCGATCTGGAAGATGACCTGGAGACGATTATCAAAGCCATCAGTGACAGCGTGCATACACGATTGCCGGTTTATGACGACAATATCGATAGTATTGTCGGCGTTTTGCATATGCGAAGCCTAGTTCGAAAGGCGCATGAAAAACCGCTGACAAAGGATTTTCTGCGGGCAGTCGCCCGAGAGCCATATTTTGTTCCGGAAGGCACGCCGTTGTCGGTGCAACTGGTGCAGTTCCAGAAACGCAAGGCGCGCCTGGCGCTGGTTGTCGACGAATATGGCGACATTCAAGGCATGGTGACACTGGAGGATATCCTCGAGGAGATCGTCGGTGAGTTCACCACCGACCCCGCGGATAATACCGAAGTGCGTGAGGACGGCGATGATGTTTACATTGTTTCGGGCACGATGACCGTGCGCGAGATTAACCGTCAGGTTGGCTGGCAGTTGCCGACCGAATCCGCGCGCACCCTCAATGGTCTGGTGCAGGAAACGCTCGAGACCATTCCCGACGTCGGCGCATCAGTCGAACTCGACGAATATCGTATTGAAGTGCTAAGCAAGGACAGCAATCGTATTGTCGAGGCTCGGCTGCGGCGAGATCCGAATCACGAGACCCGCTAGTCGGCACCTAAGCGCTGAGCGCCTGCAACGCCTCATCCAGACGCGCCACCGCATGCACCTCAAGACCATCGATCGGTTTGCGGGGTTGATTCTGACGCGCCACCACCGCACGGGTAAATCCCTGTTTCGCCGCCTCCCGCAGACGCTCTTCTCCAAAGCGAACCGGGCGCACCTCGCCGGCAAGACCCAACTCACCGAAGCTGATGAGCTTGGCAGGCAGCGGGCGGTCGCGAAAACTCGATGCAGCCGCCAGCACCGCGGGCAGATCGGCACCGGTTTCCTGAATTCGGATGCCTCCGACCACATTGATGAAGACATCCTCACCCGCAATCGAGAGACCACCATGGCGTTGCAAGACAGCCAGCAGCAGGGCCAACCGGTTCTGATCGATACCCTGGGCCAGTCGGCGCGGGGCGCCACCAAATGCATCAGCGACCAGCGCTTGCACCTCTACCAGTAACGGTCGACTGCCCTCCCAGGTAACGGTGACGATACTGCCGGCAACCGGATTCTGTTCACGGCTGAGGAACATCGCAGACGGGTTGGTGACCTCGTGGAAGCCATCTTCCTGCATGGCGAACATGCCGATCTCGCTCGCAGCGCCAAAGCGATTCTTGACCGCGCGGATCATACTGAAACGACTGCCGGCATCGCTTTCGAAATACAGCACGGTATCCACCATATGCTCAACGACACGCGGGCCAGCGATCACGCCTTCCTTGGTCACATGGCCAACAATAAATACGCAAGTTCCCGTGGTTTTCGCAAAGCGCGTCAGTTGACCGACACAAGTGCGTAGCTGGGCAACGGCGCCCGCATTACCCGTCTGCGCCTGTGCGGTCAGCGTCTGCATCGAATCGACAACCAAGACACCAACGCGCTCTGCCGCCGCTGTTGCGATGACGCTTTCTACCACCGTCTCGGCGACGAGTGTCATTTTCGCCTGCGCAACGCCCAATCTTTTGGCCCGCGCCGCGACTTGCTCTACGCTCTCCTCTCCGGTGACATAGAGTACAGACTGTTGCTCCGTCAGATGCGCCATCGCCTGCAACAACAGCGTTGATTTGCCGACACCCGGGTCGCCACCCAGCAAGACCACGGCACCGGCAACCACGCCGCCACCCAGCACCCGATCAAGCTCTCCGAATCCGGTGCCCAAACGCGCGCCAACCGGTTGTGCCGACGACGCAGCGATATTGTCCAGTCGCACCACACGCCGCTGTCCTGCATAACCAGCGCCTGCCTGTGCGATGGCCACCACGTCACCGGCAACCTCCTCGAGGGTGTTCCAAGCGTCACAATCAGGGCATTGCCCCTGCCATTTCGGACTCATCGCGCCGCATTCGCTGCACACGTATTGCTTGCTAGTTTTTGCCAAGGACCCTCCTGACTCGGCAGTTTTGTGATCCGATTAGACAGAATACGTCAAACTGCCAACTGTTTCGCATAATCGCCACAGGCCAAAACCTACACTTCAGCCCGATTATGAAGTCATTGCTCAATATTCCGCTTGGCAGACAAATCCAGCTAGCCGTGCTGGTATTTATGATTTTGCCTGCCACGCTGACCTATGGCCCGGGCGACCGCTGGTTCCAAGGCGCAGACATGGCGCTGCGCGATCTGATGCGACCGAGTGTCGCGGTGGCCGAGCATTACCATGCACTGGCAATTGATGTGCCGCAATTGCAGGACGGCACGCCC
>JBCCZN010000167.1:0-6213 GCA_039187375.1 Pseudomonadota bacterium | reverse complement strand
GGAGCGTCGTCTGTTTGCCATCATGACGCTGGGCATGGCAGCCACACTGGCGCTGGGCATTGGACTGATGATCGTCAACACCAGTGTGTTCTCGCAGGGTTGGTTCCACGTCAAACTGGTCTTGCTGTTGGCGTTGTTTCACTACCATTTCTTTTGTCGCAAGATCATGCGTGAATTGGCAGAGGGACGTTGTCAGCGCTCGGATAAATGGCTGCGCTTTTTCAATGAAGCACCGGCCATCGCACTGCTGGCGATCGTGCCGCTGGCTACGCTGAAACCGTTTTAGCCGGCCGCGTCCGTCGATCTCAGTCGATCAGACCGGCGCGCTTTAGATCTTTGCGAAACATCGATCTCCAGCGATTCGGCCACCAACGCGGTCGTGGCGGTGCGCCATCCGGGTGGACATGCTGCGCCAGCTCGTACAATGCACGCGCGTAGACTCGCCGCTTGAAGTAGATCACCTCATTGACCGGGCGCCAGTAATCCACCCAACGCCAGCGATCAAACTCCGGCTTGTCGGTGGCATCAAAACGAACCCGCTCAACACTGCTTGTCAGGCGCAACATAAACCAGCGCTGCTTCTGGCCGATGCACAACGGCTTTGAGTGTTTGCGAACGTATTTGTCAGGCAGTTTGTACGGGATCCAGTCGGAGGTAACACCGAGCACCTGAACGTCGTCCTCGGTCAGTCCAAGCTCCTCTTCGAGCTCTCGGAACATCGCCTCTTCAACACTCTCGCCGGGTGAGATGCCACCTTGAGGGAACTGCCAACCCTTGCGACCGGCGCGTCCTGCCAGCAGAAGTTGCCCTTTATCATTGGAGATGATGATACCGACATTCGCGCGATATCCCTGCGCGTCGATCTGATCATCACTGGTGCCTTCCTCGCTCACCTCGACATTCTTTCACAATCGCAACACAGGCTCCAAGCCAATACGGACACGTCGTGCACAATGCCGGCTTCAGTCGAACTCGGTGCGGGCAAACGCAATACAGTGATCCGCGGCCAGCTCAATGCCGATGGAATCCCCTACCGGATGGTTGTGGTGACTGGGCACGAGTGACTCCAGCTCAGACCCATCATCGAGCTGTAATCGATACAGAAAGCTGGCGCCGCGAAACTGCTTGTCCAAAACCCGCGCACTGAGCACCGCAGCATCGTTGTGCACCACATCATCCGCGCGCAGCAGTACATCGACAGTCGCCCCCGGAGCGAACGACTGCGCGCAGGGCAATGCCCCAAGTGCGGTATGGATATGACCATCGCTCTGGACCGAACCGGCTAGCCAACCGCCGCCGCCGACGAAACGCGCAACCTCACGCGATACGGGCCGGTGGTAGACATCGTAAGCGCTGGACCATTGCAACAAACGTCCCTCACGCATCACACCGATATCGTCGGCCAGCGCAAAGGCCTCCTGCTGATCATGGGTGACAAAAAGCGCTGTTGCGCCAGCTTGCTTCAGCAGGTCGCGGACCTCGATACCGATCTGGTGACGCAGGCTGGCATCGAGACTGGAGAACGGCTCATCCAGCAACAGTAACTTTGGTCTGCGCGCCAACGCACGCGCCAACGCTACCCGCTGTTGTTGTCCGCCAGAGAGCTGATGCGGGTAAGCATCGCGCTTGTCCGCAAGCTCGACCAGGTGCAGCATGTCGTCAACCCGCTGATTGCGCTCACCGGCGTTGAGCTCGTGCAAACCAAACGCGATGTTATCAGCGACGCGAAGATGCGGCAGCAGCGCAAAATTCTGGAACACCATGCCCACCGGGCGTCGCTCCGGCGAGACATGCAGATGGACATCACTCTGACGTACACCATCGACGTCAATGTGGCCCTCGCGCAGCGACTCGAAACCGGCGATACAGCGCAAGAGTGTGGTTTTGCCACAGCCCGAATTGCCCAGCAGGCAACCTATGCGCCCCGCGTCCAGTGACAGATCCAGACCATTGAGTACGGCCGTGTCAGCGTACGCCTGATGTACTTGATGCACCTGCAACATCACGTCACTCACCCGGTCGTATCCTGCCTCTGCAACCACAACACGGGCGCCAGGCCTGCGATCACGACGGCCAGCGCAGGTAGCGCCGCCCGCTCCCATTCGCCTTCGGTGGTCAATTGGAAAATACGTGTGGCCAGGGTATCCCAACCGAACGGTCGCGTGATCAGCGTGATGGGCAACTCCTTCATGACATCGACAAACACCAGCAACGCTGCCGTTGCAGTCCCCCCGCTCAAGAGCGGCCAATGCACCCGCCGCAATATTCGCCATCCCGACGCACCCAGACCACGCGCAGCCTCATCGAGCGTCGGCGTAATGCGTTCGAAACCGCTGGTGATCGGGCTGTAGGCCACTGCCAGGAAACGGGCCGCATATGCCAGCAGCATCACCAATAATGTGCCGGTCAGCGTCACACCGGCAGCGCCCGGAGACAACCATTCAACCGCCGCACTCAGCGCATGACCCAGGCCGGCGATGACCGCAAAAAACCCGACGGCCAAAACGGTACCCGGCAATGCATAGCCAAGCGTCGCGACGATGACACTGATACGCGTTGTGCGTGCCGGTGCATGACGATCCGCAAAACCCAGTAACAATGCCAGTGACGTCACCAGCAGGGCGGCCGCACTGGCCAAAATCAAACTCGAGCGTGCATAGCCCCAATAGCGAGGCATCCACTCAACCTCGGCATGCGCAAGGGCCCACAGTAACAACTGGCCAACCGGAATAACGAACGCCAGTGCGAAGACGAGCGCACAGAACCCGAATGCCAGCCACCGTTGCGATACAGACGGTTGCAATCGTCGTTGTGGCGCGGAGCCATTCTGCGCGCTGAACCGACTGGCGCCACGCCAGAAGCGCTCCAGCACCACGGCCGCCGCCACCGCGAGCAATAACACCGCCGACAATTGCAATGCAGCCGGCAGTGAAAATAGACCGAACCAGGCGGCATAAATCGCCGTTGTAAAGGTGTCGAAATTGAACACCTTCACGGTACCGAAGTCTGCGAGGGTCTCCATGATGACCAGCGCCACGCCGGCAGCGAGCCAGGGCCTTGCCAATGGCAAAGCCACTCGCCAAAACCCGGCCAGGCGCGTCAAGCCAAGACTCTGGGCCACCTCAAGGCTCTGCCGCCCTTGCGTCAGAAATGCCTGGCGCGCCAGCAGATACACATAGGGGTACAGGCCCAGAATCAGGCAACTGGCGGATGCCGCACCACCGCCCCATTGTGGCAATGGCTGGCCAGTGACTGTGCGCCACAGATCGCTGGCCGGCCCGGAGTAGCCAAACACGCCGGCCAATGCGAATGCGAATACATAGCCAGGAACCGCGAGCGGCAACATCATCGCCCAGACGAAGAACCCGCGCCCCGGAAACTCCACAACCGCCGTGAGCCATGCGCTCAGCGTACCGACCAGCAGGGTACCCACCGCGACGACGAGCACCAACCAAACGGTATTGCGGGTCACTGCCGGCAACACGTAGGTCGCTAAATGCGTCCAGGTCTCGCCGGTCGGCACGAACACCGAACCGAACACCACACACAGCGGCATGGCCATCACCAATGCGATGACCGGCGCGGCCAGTCGCCAGGGGTTCACACGCTGACTGCCGCTGTGCGGGTGCTACGCAGCAACAGCTTAGTTGTAGCCGGCGCGCGCCATCAGTTTGACCGCGTCTGCCTGCAAACGACCGGCATCGATCAGCGGCTGTTCACTGGCAGCGAACTCACCCCAGGCGGCAACGATCGGATCATTCGGCACATCGCCGAGCACCGGAAACTCGAGATTCAAGCCGGCGAACAACTCCTGTCCTGCCGGCCCGGCAAGCCACTCCAGCAATGCCGTTGCGCCCGCAACGTTTGGCGCATTCGCCGTGATACCGGCGCCCGACACGTTGACGTGAACACCGCCAAGCTCGGCAGGCTGCCAGAACAACGCGGCGGACAACTCATTGTCGCGCTGTAAACGACCAAAGTAATAACTGTTGACGATGCCCACCTGACAACGACCATCTTCTATGGCCTCAATCAACTTGGTGTCGTTGGAGAATTCCGGTTGCGCCAGATTCGCAACCCAGCCACGCACAATTTCCTCTGTCTTCTCCTCTCCCATAGATGCGATCATCGTCGCAACCAGCGATTGGTTGTACACCTTCTTGCTGGTGCGCAGACACAGCTTGCCAGCCCATCGGGAATCGGCCAGATCGGCATAACCAACCAACTCATCGGCAGACACCTTGCGTGTGTCGTAGACAATCGTGCGAGCACGCAGCGACAAGCCGGTCCACAAACCGTCGGGATCGCGATACTGTTGCGGCACAGCGGCACTCACGATGTCGCTGGCCATTGGCTGCAAAATGCCCTGCTCGGCGGCATACCAAAGCACGCCCGCATCCACCGTCAACAAGACGCTGGCGGGTGTGGTGTCGGCCTCCGCCTTGATACGTTCTATCAGCGGTTGGGCGCTATCGGTGATGTACTCCACAGCAATGCCGGTCTCTTCGGTAAACGCCGTAAAGATGGGCTGGATCAGCTGCTCTGCACGCGACGAATAGACCACAACCGGCTGTGCCGGAGCAGCGGCTTCAGTCACGCTCGTACCGTCGCTGGTGTCCGCCGCTGGCGCGGCTGGCCCGTCGTTACCGCCGCATGCAACCAGGCCAGCGCAAAGCAGGCCAACCAACGACAGCACACCAAAATTGTTCAAACGTATCATCAGGGGAGACTCCATTAAATGAGAATTGTTCTCATTATAACTTGCCGCGGTCATTGGGCAACGCTTGCAGACGCGCGGCCGGGTCCCGTGACCCGACCGCACCACTGATGACAGTTTAGTCGGTTAATAAGCTCGGTAGTAGACGCGCGCACCGCGATAGCGGTAATCACAAGGATCCAGGCGTCGCGCCTCGCGCCGATAAATGTGATCCCGATTCAGTCGTCGGTTCAGGCGTCGCTCGAATCGGCGCTCAGCCCGACGCTGCTTGCGAAGCTGTTCACGGTAGCTGCGCGACGCCCGCAAACGAGGACGCGGTGCATGCTCAATGTAGACGACGCGCTCCTTGACCACATGCCGATCACGCCGATGGTCATCTGCCATAGCGACGCCGCTGGTTCCGATTAATGCGCCAGCCAACGCCAGCGCGGACAGTGACAATTTCATTTCTAACTCCTTGGCCTTTATGTCCGTGACGGCTGTCAGATTGCATCGCGGCGCATGAACTGACGCTGAACCGGTGCACACGCTGCGAACCGATGCTGGTAACCGTCCAATGTGCATGCCACGATCACACCATGCCTGCCGCTGTTGCTGTCGCCACCGCCTCTGAACTTGCTGCCGATGCTGCACGTCGCTGCATCCGCGCCGGTGGCAACGCAGTAGACGCCGCCATTGCAGCCGCACTGATGTGCATGAATACTGAACCCGGCGTGTGCTCATTTGCTGGTGGCGCATTTATCACGATTAAAGCACCGGGAGAGACGGCCATCACAATAGACGGCTACGCCGCGATACCCGGTGTCGGCGCCCAAGCTGACAGCGCAACCGGCTGGCGTGGTGTGCGGATGGCCTATGGCGGAGGCGTGCATACCGACGTTGGCGCCGCCAGTGTCGCGGTACCTGGCTCACCGGCTGCTATTGATTGCGCTCATCGACAATTCGCCTGCTTGCCGATGCCCACGCTGATGCAACCGACGATTGAGGCGGTGCGAGATGGATTTCCGCTCTCACAGGCTTGCCACACCTATTTGCAGCACGCTGCGTCAAGCGTGTTTGCTAACGATCCCAATGCCGTGGCTGCGCTACATCCCGACGGTCAAAACCTGGCCAATGCCGGGGAGCGCATTGTGATCGACGGTTTGGCGCGGACACTCACGCAACTGGCGCACGACGGGCTTACGCATTTTTACACCGGCGAATTGGCAATGCAGATTGTCGACCACCTGCAGGCGCACGGCGGGATCATGACCCGCGATGACCTTAGCGAGTATCGTGCCATCGTCAGGCCCTCTTTAGTCATCGAAAACGGCGACTGGCAGATCGGATTGAATCCACCGCCAGCGATCGGCGGCAGCATGTTGGCTGCGATTTTAGGCGCGGTCGCGCAAGGCGACGACCTTCTGCAAAGCACCCGTCATGCGTTACAACGCCGTCGTCGCGAGCTGGATTTCTCCCTCGATCTGGAGCGGGATGCCGCTGCCATGGTCAATGAG
>JBCCZN010000166.1:0-6240 GCA_039187375.1 Pseudomonadota bacterium | reverse complement strand
GTGCATTTTGCTGCGTTTTGTTTTGGCGCTGTTTTGGCGCCGTTCGCACCGGTTACCTGGGGTAGTCTTTGGTGTACCTTGCTCGCCGCGGTCACATTGCCACTGGGCTGGCAAATCGAGTGGGCGATCGCGTTGTGCCTGTTTGTGAGCGGCATCTGGATTTGTGGCAGCAGCGCTCGCAAACTGGGTGTCCATGATCATGGCGGTATCGTCTGGGATGAGATCGCGGGTGCCTACCTGATCATGTTGCCGTTACCGCGAACGACGGCCTGGCTGGTCGCAGGTTTTGTGGTGTTCCGTGTGCTGGATATTGTCAAGCCTTGGCCGATCAGAGAACTGGATCACAGACTCTCTGGCGGCATCGGAATTATGCTCGATGACATTCTCGCGGCGTCTATCGGCGCCGTCGGTCTTTATGTGACATACGGGGTAATGGTGCCCTGACGAGAGCAGTCATGGCAGCGAACGCAGCTGAGCAAACCAACACCGCCAGCGTCCCAGAAAAATTCGGTAAATACGTCATCGTCAATGAGGTCGGCCGCGGTAGCACCGGCACTGTTTATTTGTCGCATGACCCGTATTACCGACGTGATGTCGCAATCAAGGTTTACAACGTCGGGTCGCAGGACACTGAGGCCGAAAAGTCCCGTACGTCACGCAAGATGTTCTTCAATGAAGCCCACATGGTGGGCATGTTGCAGCACCCGAATATCCTGCCGATATACGACGCTGGTGAGGAGAACGGCAAGTATTACGTGGTGACCGAGCACGTACACGGCGCACGCACGCTGGCCTCGTATTGTAAGCCCGATCGTCTACTTCCTGTAGAGGATGTCGTCGAGATCATCTACAAGACCAGCAAGGCACTGCACTATGCGCACAGCCGAGGGGTAATCCATCGAGACATCAAGCCCAGCAACATTATGTTGACTGTAGACAACGATGTGCGCTTGATCGATTTTGGTATCGCGCTGATCGAGGATGCCGACATATCTCGAATCGAAGGAATTGCAGGCTCGCCGAGCTATATGTCGCCTGAGCAGGTGCAGTCCGAGGACCTCACACCGAAGTCGGATTTGTATTCGCTCGGTGCGGTCATGTACGAAATGCTGACCGGGTTCAGACCATTCCGCGCGGGTAATCTGAGCAAACTACTGCACCAAATCGTATTTGCGACGCCGCCGCCGATTCACCGTTATCGCGATGATATTCCCGACGAGTTGGAGCACATCGTCGCTATCCTGCTCCAGAAGACTCCGGACAAGCGCTACGCCAATGGTCTTTCGCTGGCCGCAGAGCTGACGCAGATCTACCAGACATTGCGTGCCAAAGCCGATCAGTTCGACAATCAGGAACAATTCAATCTGCTGCGCCAACTCAGTTTCTTCCATGACTTTTCGCATGGCGAAATCTGGGAGGTACTGCGTGCAGGCGAGTTCCGTAATTACGAAAAGGACGACGAAATCGTTCGTGAGGGCGAAATCGACGATCGCTTCTATATCATCGTCAGTGGCGAGTCAGAGGTGGTCTCCGGTCGCCGTACCGTCGGCAGGCTCGGTCGGGGCGACTGCTTTGGCGAGTCCAGCTATCTGAATAACGCGAAACGCAACGCCTCGATACGCGCCAGCGCGGATTGCCAGGTGCTCAGCGTCAGCGCAACGCTGATGGAGCAGATGTCCTCTAGCTGCCAATTGCGCTTCAACAAGGTGTTCCTGCGCTCATTAATCGAGCGCCTTCAGGGTGCCGGTGACAGCACCTGAGGCGGTAGCGCGTCAGTCGTCGTCCCCGACCTCCAGATCGACCGGCTCACCGGTCAACCCTGCCTGCTCGAGTAACACGCTGACTTTTTGTTCCGCACTGACCAGCGCATCCTGACAGTCTCGCGTCAAGCGCACGCCGCGCTCGAATTTCTTCATCGCCTCATCCAGTGCGAGATCGCCACCCTCCAGAGCCTCGACAATGCTTTCGAGTTCCGTCAGAGCTTTGTCCAAGTCTATTTTTTTGGCCACCAATTGATGCTCCTGATGTTTGGCGGAAGTAGACGGATTTTCGCACGTGCTGTCAACGCGGACAGTCGAGACGAGGCTATCAGCCTGTTATGATTCAGCCGGACGTTCAGGGGCCCCTCGACGGAGAAATTCATGGTCAAGTCGATAGTCATTGTCGGCGGTGGCAGCGCAGGCTGGATGACAGCTGCGGCACTCGCAGCGCGTGTCCAGGGGATACGCATTCAATTAATCGAATCATCGGACATTCCGATTATCGGTGTCGGTGAATCAACGATTGTACCGATGGTCGACTACATGCGCGGGCTCGGCCTGGAAGAGGCCGACTGGATGCCGCATGTCAATGCGACCTATAAAAGCGCGATTCGCTTCAATAACTTCTATGAGCGCGGGCACGGTTTTTTCTACACGTTTGAGCCGATGCGAGAGGTTGAGGGACGCCCAATCAACCGCTATTGGCACAACCTGTACCTGTCACAGCCTAACGACGTTGATCGCATGTCTTTCTATGACTACTGCTTTGTGACGCCGGATGTTCTGAACAGCGGCGGTACCATTCGTTCATTCATGGAAGCCGGGCCGTCCTACCACGTGGATGCAGGCCTGTTAGGCGACTTTTTGGCGCGCTATTCGATTGAGCGTGGTGTTGAACGGATCATCGATACGATCATCGGGGTTGAGCGCGATGAGCATGGCGGGATTGCGCGACTGCAACGCCAGTCGGGTGAGCCGTTGGAGGCCGACCTGTTTATCGACTGCAGCGGTTTTCGCTCGTTACTGTTGGGCCAAACGCTCGAAGAGCCGTTCGACGAGTATTACGACTACCTGTTTAATAACAAAGCCTGCGCATTACGGTTCCCGTATACCGATGCGCGCAAACAGATGGTTTCGTATACAAACTGCACTGCCTTGTCGTCCGGTTGGGTCTGGGAGGTGCCGTTGTTCTCACGCATGGGTTCTGGTTACGTCTACTGCGATCGGTACAAATCAGCCGACGAAGCGGAAGCCGAACTGAGACAGTTCTTAGGTGAGGATCGTGTCAAGGACGCCGAGGCGCGCCACATTGATATCCGAGTTGGCAAGCACCGCAATGTCTGGAAGCACAACTGTGTTGCGATCGGTCTGGCCGGTGGCTTTCTGGAACCATTGGAGTCGACCGGTCTATTCGCGGTACAGCTTCAGGCAGAGACGCTTGGAAATATGCTTGCGGGTGGGCGCAATGACTACAACGTGGGTGATATGACGATGTACAACCATATCGTCACTGAATTTTATGAAAGTGTGCGTGACTTTCTTTGCGCGCATTACATGCTGACAGCGCGCGAAGATACACCGTATTGGCGTGATGTGAAGTACGCGATGAAGGTGTCCGAAAAATTATCGGAAATCCTGCGTTTTGCTCGATTGACGTTTGTAGATGCACCCGTGGTCAAGCAGATGTATCGACCGAATTTTGCCGACTACAGTTTCACCGATGGCTGGGAAGCGGTGCTGATCGGCATGAATCACATGCCGTTCGACTTCGGTCAGTTCAAAGGTGGCGTTGGTCCATTCGAGCCGAAGATCACCCAAAATCTGCCGAAGGCAAAAATCTTCCAGCAGGAGATGGCGTCCTTCAAGCAAAGCGAGGTAGCGAAAATGCCGTCGCATTACGACTACCTCAGCAGCCATATTCACACGGCTGGTAGTGAATGAGCGATTCCTATCGCGCCTCTGACATTGAGGTACTCAGTGGCCTGGAGCCGGTACGCAGGCGCCCCGGGATGTATACCGATACCGCCCGGCCCAACCACCTGGCACACGAGGTCATCGATAACAGCGTTGATGAGGCGCTGGGCGGTCACTGCAAACGCATTGATGTCACACTCTACAAAGACGGCTCTCTCGAAGTGTCTGATGACGGTCGTGGCATGCCGGTCGACATTCACCCGAAGGAAAAAATGCCAGGCGTCGAACTAATCTTGACGCGACTACATGCCGGCGGAAAATTCTCCAATGACAATTACCAGTTTTCCGGTGGTTTGCACGGTGTCGGTGTTTCGGTTGTAAACGCGTTGTCCAGCCAGTTGGATGTTTGGATAAAACGGGACGGACAGGAATACCACATGTCGTTTCGTGGCGGTAAACGCAAACATGCACTCGAATCGGTTGGTAAGGTTGGTCAGCGCAATACCGGTACACGGTTGCGCTTCTGGCCCGATGGTCAATATTTCGATAGCAACAAATTTTCCACTCGAGCGCTTGAGCACACGTTGCGCGCCAAGGCGGTGTTGTGTCCTGGTTTGAAAGTGACGTTTACGCAGGAAAAGACCGGCGACACACAGACCTGGCACTACGATGACGGACTGACACAGTATCTGATCGAGGCATTGAGCGGTGCCAGTGTACTGCCCGCTGAACCGTATTCCGGAAGTGCAAGCAGCGATGATGCGGCGGTTGACTGGACACTGGTCTGGCAAACAGACGATGCGCCGTTGACAACCGAGAGTTACGTGAACCTCATTCCCACGGCGCAGGGCGGTACGCACGTCAATGGTCTGCGTACCGGACTCACTGAAGCGCTACGCGATTTTTGCGAATTTCGAAGTTTGTTGCCGCGTGGTGTGCGTCTGGCACCAGACGATGTCTGGGACCGGGTTAGCTTTGTGTTGTCACTGAAACTGGCTGACGCACAGTTTTCCGGGCAGACCAAAGAACGACTGTCGTCGCGTGAAGCGGCAGGGTATGTCACAGGCGTCGTCAAGGATGCATTTACGCTGTGGCTCAATCAGCACTCGGACACCGGGGACCAGATTGCACAGCTGGCGATTGCCCGCGCACAGCAACGATTGCGTGCGGCGAAAAAGGTCGTACGTAAAAAAGTGGTCGCAGGTCCGGCATTGCCAGGTAAGTTGGCCGATTGCGCCTGTCAGGAGCCTTTGCGCTCAGAGCTTTTCTTGGTTGAGGGCGATTCGGCCGGCGGCTCCGCCAAACAGGCGCGTGACCGTGAAACACAGGCGATCATGCCGCTGCGCGGCAAGATTCTGAACACCTGGGAGGTGGACACGACACAGATTCTGGCCTCGCAAGAGGTGCACGATATCAGTGTGGCGATCGGTGTTGATCCGGGTGCTGTCGATCTCGATACGTTGCGCTACCACAAGGTGTGCATCTTGGCGGACGCAGACTCGGATGGCGCGCATATTGCGACTTTGTTGTGTGCATTGTTTCTGCGTCATTTCCGGCCATTGGTTTCGGCTGGACACGTCTATGTCGCAATGCCGCCGCTATATCGAGTCGATGTGGGTAAGGAAGTGTTCTATGCGCTGGACGAAGCGGAGCGTGAGGCGATCATCGACGCGTTACCGGCAGACAAGAAGCGCTTAAAGATCACGGTGACGCGTTTCAAAGGGCTGGGCGAGATGAGCCCGCAGCAGTTGCGTGAAACCACCATGAATCCGGATACGCGGCGATTGGTCCAACTGACGATTGAGGGGGAGGCGAATACCGACAAAACTCTAGATATGTTACTGAGCAAAAAACGCGCTTCCGATCGTCGGCATTGGCTTGAAACCACCGGCAATCTGGCATCGATATAGAACACCATGCAAGACACGTTAGATTTTGAAGGCATTGAGCGGCTCGCGCTACGCGAGTACACCGAGAAGGCCTACCTCGACTATTCGATGTACGTCATTCTCGATCGTGCTCTACCGCATATCGGCGATGGCCTGAAACCCGTACAGCGTCGTATCGTTTATGCGATGAGTGAGTTGTCGCTGAGCGCCAATGCCAAACCGAAAAAATCGGCTCGGACTGTCGGTGATGTAATTGGCAAATATCACCCGCATGGTGACAGTGCCTGTTATGAGGCGATGGTGTTGATGGCGCAGGATTTTTCCTATCGCTATCCGATTGTATTCGGGCAGGGCAACTGGGGTTCGACCGATGATCCCAAGTCGTTTGCCGCGATGCGCTACACCGAAGCCAAGCTGCGTGCGTATGCGACAACGCTGCTTGCGGAGCTAGGCCAGGGTACCGTCGATTGGCAGCCGAACTTCGATGGCACGCTCGATGAGCCGGTTGTGTTGCCTGCCCGGCTACCCAATTTGCTACTGAACGGCACTAGCGGGATTGCCGTTGGTATGTCGACGGATATTCCACCGCATAACCTGAACGAGGTTACATCGGCGTTGGTGATGTTGCTGGACAAACCGAAGTCGACGACGAGCGATTTGTGCAAAGTGATTCAGGG
>JBCCZN010000165.1:0-6252 GCA_039187375.1 Pseudomonadota bacterium | reverse complement strand
GTGTGGCCTGCAGTGCTGGCCTCAACGCTCACTACCGTATTGGTGTTTATGCCGATCTTGTTTATCGAGCAGGAAGCGGGGCAACTGTATTCGGATATTGCCATTGCGATTGCAGCGGCGATTATTGCATCGATGCTGGTCGCCGTGTTCATCGTGCCGGCAGCAATTGCACGAGTGGGATTCGGTGCGTCGCTGACGCTAGCACAATCACGCGAGACAGCCATAACCAACGGGCTAATGCGGTTTGTCGGATTAAGTGTATCCAGCCAGACCACGCGCAGATTGACAATGGTGGCGGGTGTTGTTTTGACCGTCGGGTTGGCATGGTTAATGATGCCGCCAGCCGAGTACTTACCGGAGGGCGAAGAGCCAAAAGCCTTCTCTAACATGATTGCGCCGCCGGGCTACAACATGACTGAGATGCTGGAGATCGCAGCCGACCTTCGCGCGCACTACGACGAGCAGGTCAATTCAGATCCGACTGCATTTGATCGAGGCGAGACGGCTACGCCTTCATTGAAGTACTACCTGTTCAGCGTTTCTGCCGGGCGAATCTGGATGATGAGTGAACCGACGCGCCGCCAGGATATTCAGGCGATGATGGATTCGATCACGACTCGGTTCCGGCAATACCCGGGCATGCGTGCATTTTCCTCCAGAGGCTCAATCATCAGCAGCAACGACGGTGGGACCCGAGCCGTGGCGCTCGATTTGTCGGGCCCGAACCTTGCGGAGTTGTACACGGCTGCGGAAGCGGCGTACGCATCGGCAGAGGTGCTTTTTGATAATCCGCAGATAAACTCTGATCCGTCGTCGTTGTCATTAGATCAGCCGTTAATTGAGATTCGGCCGCGTTGGCAGCGACTTGCCGAGGTCGGTTTTAGCGCCAATGAGTTCGGGTTCGCTGTCTCTGCACTTAGTGATGGTGCATTCGTCGATGAATTTTTCATCGACGATGACAAAGTCGATATTTTTCTATACGGCGCGACAGGCTATCAGCAAAGTCTCGCGCGCCTTGCCGATGCACCGGTTTTGACCCCCTCAGGTGCGGTGTTGCCGCTCAACGCATTGGCCGATCTGCTGGAAGTGGCGGATAGCGATGCCTTACGGCGAGTCGACGGTCGTCGCACTGTGTCGCTGTATATTATCCCGCCGCGCGATGTCGCACTGGAAACCGCGGTGGCGAGGGTCACTGATCAGCTGGTGCCAGAGCTGCGTGCGCAAGGTGCTGTGGCGCAGAACATCAGCATCGATATCACGGGCGCCTCGGACCAACTCGACGCGACTCGTGCAGCGCTGGCCGACAATTTTGTGATTGCGCTGCTCCTGATTTATTTGTTACTAGTTGCCATCTTTGGGCACTGGGGTTATCCGCTGTTGGTACTTACGGCAGTGCCGTTGGGGCTAGCGGCCGCATTGGTTGGTTTGGTCGTCATTAACCTGCTTGGCAGCATCGGCGGGTTTCACCAGCCGTTTGACATGATCACGATGCTTGGCTTTCTCATTCTACTTGGCACGGTTGTAAACAACCCCATCCTGATTGTCGATAAGACCCGTCAGTTTCTGACAGAAGGCTCTAATAGTGCACGTGACGCGGTGTTAATGGCCGTACGGATTCGATTGCGGCCGATCTTGATGTCCACGGCGACCACCATTTTCGGGTTGGCGCCACTCGTGCTGATTCCAGGCGAGGGCACCGAGCTCTATCGCGGCGTTGGCATTATTGTCTTGTGTGGTTTGCTCTTTTCGACTCTGATCAGCCTGACGGTACTGCCGGCATTGCTCGTCAGTGTTTTTGATCGCAGCCAGCGACCTGACACGCGAGGGTAATCACGCTGCGTCAAGCTCCTCCAACAGTTGCGTGCACCATTCCTGTACACGGCCCTCAGTGAGCTCGGACTGCTCCATGTAGTCCAGGGCGAGGCCGACGAACATGTCACCGAGTAACGCTTCGGAGCGTTCAAAATAATACTCGTCTGCTGGCCAGTGGCCGATCTCGGCAGTCGCACCATGATCGAGAAAATGCTCGCGCAACAGGCCCATCGCGTCCTGAAAATTATAGGGGTAATTGACCTGATCGCCATCGCCGAAGAAAGCAACCTGAGTGCCCTCGAAACTCAGCCCTTCAAACTGACGCACGGCAAAGATCCAATCTTCCTGCAGCTGGCCGATATCCCAGGTCGGAATCCCTACCAGTAACACGTCATAGCCCGTCAAATCCGCCAGTTTGGTCGATTCAACATCGCGAATTTCGTCGATTCTATCGCCGAGTTGCCGCTTGATTGCTTCCCCAACTTCCTTCGTGTTACCGGTCGTGCTGCCGACCACCATCCCCATTTTCACGTGTCGCATCTCCAAACACTGCTGAAAAGTCGCGCCCCCGCGACTTACTAGATGCAAATGATAATGGTTTAGTCGGCTCTTTGCTTGGTCTATCATAACGATGCGCTCTGAGTGCTCAGGCCGAGCGCTAATACGTGCTCAGCACAGCGTGAGCCATTACACTGCGGTCATACGTCCGATGCGACATCAATCACGGGATACTTGAGTTATGAGCACTGCCGCCAATCTGGTTACCGAAGCGCTGGATGATGCAGACGTCTCGTCTGATCTGAAGTCTTTACTCAAAGCGCAGCGCAAACGCTTTGCGGTAGACCCGATGCCCACGCTCCAAACACGGGTGAAGCGGCTCAACCTGCTGCATAACGCGTTGCTGACCCACCGAGACGCGATCGCTGAGGCGATTAGTGCCGATTTTTCGAATCGTGCACCAGCTGAAACCGAAATTGCGGAAATGCTGCCCCTGTTGGAGGGTATCGCTTACTACCGGAAACGCTTGAAACGCTTGATGAAGCCGCAGCGCCGACACACACCTTCTGCATTGAGGCCGGCACGAGTGGAACTGCATTATCAACCGATGGGTGTGGTTGGCATTGTTGTACCGTGGAATTTCCCGGTGTTTTTGGCTTTATCCCCGCTTATTGGAGCGTTGGCAGCCGGCAATCTAGCGATGATCAAAATGTCTGAATTCACGCCGGCAACCGGTGCTTTGCTGAAGCAGATCATTGGCCAGTGTTTTGGCGCAGACGAGGTGTGTGTGGTGAATGGCGACGTGAGCGTGGCTGAGGCGTTCACTCGACTGCCGTTCGACCATCTGGTGTTCACCGGATCGACCCAAGTAGGCCGAATTGTCATGCGAGCTGCAGCTGAGAATTTGACGCCGGTTACGCTGGAGCTCGGTGGCAAATCACCCGCCATCATTCACGACAGCTTCCCTATTGAAGAAGCAGCCAGACGGCTGGCATTCGCCAAAGGCATTAATGTTGGGCAAATTTGTATTGCGCCGGATTACGTCTTTTGTCCGGAGGACCGGGTCGAGACATTTTGTGACGCTTTTGCCACCTCGTTCAAGCAAGCCTATCCGACGCTACGCGAGAATACCGACTACACCGCCATCATTACCGATAGACAAAAGGCGCGCTTGCAACGCGTGCTCAGTGATGCGGAAGAGAAAGGCGCCCAGTTGATTACCATTAATCCAGGTAACGAAAATCTCGATGACACCCGCAAGCTGCCGATGACATTGGTGCTTAACCCAACGCCCGATATGTTGGTATTACGAGGGGAGATCTTTGGACCTGTTCTGCCGGTGTTGGCTTATCGCGACCTTGATGAGGCGCTGGCTTATGTGAATGATCGCGATCGTCCGCTCGCCTTGTATTACTTCGACTATGATGCGGCGCGTGCCGACGATGTCTTGCGGCGTACCCATTCGGGTGGTGCCTGCATTAACGATTCGCTGACTCAAGCGACGGCCGATGACATTCCGTTTGGCGGCGTTGGCCCATCCGGTATGGGGCACTACCACGGTGAGGAAGGGTTCCGCAGCTTCTCACACGCGAAGGGCGTGGTACGCAAGGGCCGCATCAACACGACAATGCTAGCCGGACCGCCGTGGGGTAACCGGGTGTTCAAAGCACTGCAATGGGTGATGAAGCGCAAATTCCGACCGGTCAAGATCCAGTCCGAGTAACACCCAACGACAGGCTAGTGCTTGTCATGACACGATGATTCTCTACACTGTTAGGCTTCGAGAAGTTTCCCGGAAGTCTCCATGCGTCTTTTTGTCTGTGTTGCGTTTTTCGCCAGTCTGTTAACGCCAGTTTCTTATGCCGAACCCTTCACTGCGGAACATCTGGTTCAGATCCCACGGGTGGGTTCGCCGGTTGTGTCACCTGATGGCAAACAGGTGGTCTACACCGTACGTCAGACCGATCTGGAGGCGGACAAGGGTCGTTATGATCTGTGGATACGTCCGGTCGCCGGTGGCGATGCGCGACAACTGACAACCCATTCCGCCAACGACACGTCGGCCGCTTGGTCACCGGACGGGCAATCGGTGTTGTTCCTCTCCAAGCGCGGCGAGTCAACACAAGTCTGGCGGATTGCAATAGATGGCGGTGAGGCGCAAGCGGTGACCGATTTGCCGCTGAGCGTCTCGACGTTTCGGATGTCACCGACGGCGGATCGCCTCGTGGTGTCGCTGTCAGTATTTCTGGATTGTGAGGATCTGGATTGTACGTTGGCGCGGCAACGGTCTCGCAAGGACGATAAGGTCACGGCGACGCACTACGACCAGATGTTCATGCGTCATTGGGATCATTGGCTGGATGAGACACGCTCACAGCTGTTTTCGATTGCACTCGATGAACAAGGCGTAGCCAGCGGCGAGCCAGCACGAGTGAGCTTAATTGACGCCGACGTACCGTCGCGTATATGGGGAGGCAATGAGGAATACGCCATATCGCCTGATGGCAAGACACTTTTCTTTGCTGCACGGCTTCGCGATGCGGATGAGCCAACATCCACCAATTTTGATATCTACCAAGCCCCACTGGACAAGCCAAAGCGTCTTCAAAACCTGACGGCCGACAACAAAGCCTGGGATACCGGACCACTGGTCAGTGCCGATGGTCGTTATCTGGCCTATATGGCAATGACTCGTCCCGGGTTTGAGGCCGATCAGTTTCAAATTGTGGTACGCGATCTTCAGACCGGTTCAACTCGCAGTCTGACACACAGTTGGGATCACTCACCGTCGTCGATCGCTTTCACGACCGATGGACAGTCGCTGTTGGCAACGACGCAGGACGTCGGTCACAAAACGTTATGGCGTATTGATTTGCAGTCAGGGGAGCCGGTCAAGCTTGTCGGAGGTGGGACAATTGGTGGCTTTGATCGGGCCGGCGAACAGGTCGTGTATTCGATGAGCAGTTTGACGAGTCCCTCGGAGCTATACGTTTACGATGCCGAAACACGTGAAAGTCGCCAACTGACAAATGTCTCAGAGCAAGCGCTGTCGGATGTCGATATGGGTGAGTACGAGCAGTTTTCGTTCACCGGCGCTAATGGCGACACTGTTTTCGGTTTTGTCGTCAAGCCAACGGGATTCAAACGCGGTCGAACCTACCCGGTTGCCTTTCTGATCCACGGAGGACCGCAGGGCAGTTTCGGCAACAGTTTCCATTACCGCTGGAATCCTCAGACCTACGCAGGGCAGGGATTTGCAGCAGTCATGATCGATTTCCATGGGTCAACGGGCTACGGGCAGGCGTTCACCGACAGTATCTCGGGTGACTGGGGCGGCAAACCGCTCGAGGATCTGAAGCTCGGACTTGCTGCGGCGGTAGAGAAATACGAGTTTCTGGATTCCGAGCGTGTGTGCGCGTTGGGCGCATCCTATGGCGGCTACATGATCAATTGGATCGCCGGTCAATGGCCTGATCGGTTCCGTTGTCTGGTAAATCACGATGGTATTTTCGACAACCGCTCGATGTATTACGCCACCGAAGAGTTGTGGTTTATGGAGTGGGAGCATGGCGGGCCACACTTCCTCGACCCGGCAGGTTTCGAGAAACACAATCCGGCGTTGCATGTGTCGAAATGGCAAACACCAATGTTGGTGATTCACGGCGAGTTGGATTATCGCGTTCCGGTGACCCAGGGCATTGCGACGTTCACCGCGCTGCAACGGCAGGGTATCGACAGTCGGTTCCTGTACTTTCCCGATGAAAATCACTGGGTATTGAAACCCAATAACTCCATGCACTGGCATCAGCAGGTGAACGACTGGCTGCATCAGTACTTGGATTGAGCATCATGGACAAGAGAGCGTTCTTAAAACTGTCGGTGGCTGCTGGTGTTGCTGGCAGCTTGCCGATGGTGGTCAGTGCAGCGACATCAGACAGGCTG
>JBCCZN010000164.1:0-6268 GCA_039187375.1 Pseudomonadota bacterium | reverse complement strand
TCCTCGAGAAAGTCTTCATCGAGTGGCGGATCACCATCGTAGTAGTTGAAGTTTCGGTTTTGCAGGTAGGCTTCGCGCATGAAGATGTAGGGGTCATTGGAAGCGTTTATCTGTTCATCCAGTGGCAACAAATTGGCGCGAATATTGATAATCTGCAAGACGATCAGGCCTGTCTCGAGATCCGGGTTGTCGAGATAACTGCGTACGTGCAGATACTGATCCGCTGCATTGCCAAGTGTGCCACGCAAGGTAGAAGGGCCTAGAAATGGCAGTACGATATAAGGCCCACTGGGGACCCCCCATACGGCTAACGTCTGATCAAAGTCCTCGTTGTGCTCGGGCATACCCATGTGTTGGGCAACGTCGATAAAGCCTGCAATGCCGAGTGTCGAATTGACTAGAAATCGGCCGGTATCCTGCAGTGCTGTCAGCGGTTTGCCCTGAAGCAGGTTGTTCACGATGACTGTCGGGTAGGCCAGGTTGGAGAACATGTTGTTGATGCCACGCTCCAGCGGGTCAGGCGTGATCCAGCGGTAGCCCTTCGCCAGAGGCTTGACCAAGACCTTGTCGACACCGGCGTTAAAGCTAAACACCGCACGGTTGAACCCTTCGAGCGAGTCGTTTTTTGGCACCGTGATGCCGGTGCTGGCACAGCCGAGCAGCACGACACAACTCAACAGGCTGACCAATATAGCGCCCAAGGGCTTCGTGTTCTGATTCATCGACCGGCTACCTGACGCCGCTGTTGGCGAACTTCGAGTTTCTGATCTTCATTCAAGTACTCACTGACAAAGTCTGCGCGTGCCAAAAATCGGGCTCGCTGGATATCGGTTGTGCCAGGTAACACCGCACCTCGACGCAGTAGCACGACCGCCTGCACCAGATTGCCGGTCATGATGTTGTACTCGGCCATGTAATAGTGCGCTTCGGGCAGGTCCTCTGAATCGATCGCCGAACGGGCAATCAGTCGCACCTGATCGGGAGTGGGTGGCACGTTGTTTAGCAGGTCTAGCAGTAGCGTATGTGCCTGTTTGGCCTCGCCATTTTCCAGCAGAATCTCGGCATGACGAATGGTCAGCGGTACGTTGCGCGGGAACAATGCCTGTGCGCGTTCAAACGTGCGCATGGCGTCGCTAACATTGTCGTTGGCCGCCTGTGCGAGCGCCAGCCCAATGTGATAGGGGATGACCTTCTGTTGGCCCTCTATCAGTTGCTCGAATACGGACTCGGCCAACGCAGGCTTATTATCACGCATGGCTGCGAGCGCACGACCATATTGGCTGGATTGGTCGTCCGGGTCGATATCTGCGTCGGCACTAAAATAGGCCAGCGCATCTTCGGGTGTGTCCGAAAACAGCGCCTGAATACGCGCTTTCATTAAACCGTAGCTCATCGAATTCTGTCTTGCCGAGTCGCCGTAGCGCCCGGCCCGTGACTTGGCTTCAGCGGTGCGCGAGCTGGAGACCGGGTGGGTGCGCAGGTATTCAAACTGTGCGTTGGGGAACAAAGAACTATTTGTCTTGCGACCCATTCGAGCAAAAAAGTCAGCCATCGCTGTGGCATCGAAGCCTGATGCCGCCAGCGTTGCAATGCCGACGCGGTCTGCTTCGTATTCGTAACCGCGGGTGAAGTTGATTTGATTTTGAATCGCCACGGCTTGGCTCGTTGCGATCGCACCTTCCATCGCTTCGCTAGAGCCTGAGGCTGCCGACAGGGCAATTGCGCCGAGCATTGTCGCCAGCGTCACGATGCTCGCACGGGCAGTGTCATGGATTGTGCGCGCAATGTGTCGTTGGGTGACGTGGGCGATTTCGTGTGCCAAAACGCTTGCGAGTTCGTCTTCTTTCTGTGTCAGTTGAATCAGGCCGGTATGCACGCCGATATAACCGCCGGGCAGCGCGAAGGCGTTGATGCTCGGGTCATCAATAATGAAAAACTCGAAGGCATAGTCCTTGCTGTCAGACTTGCCAACCAGTTCATAGCCAAGATCATTGATGTACTCGGTCAGCTCCGGGTCCTGCACGATGCGGCCCTGTTGATTGAACATGCGCATCATCGCTCGCCCGATTCGCGCCTCTTCGCTGCGCGGCAACATCGCATCCGCCGGACTGCCGATGCTGGGCAGCTCGAAACCCTGTGCAGCAACCAGTGTTGGTTGCAGGCACAAGAGCATGCAGAGCGTCCAGGCCGTCAGGCGTCTTGTGAGTGCGGGCTGCGTATTCATCAGAGCGATATGACCACCGGGGTGCGTGCTATGTTCCCATCAACCCTGGTTCAGGGCTTTCGCCGCTTCCAGTACGTCTTCGGCATGGCCAGGCACGCGCACCTTGCGCCACTCGGCGCGCAGCTTGCCGTCTGCATCGATCAAAAAGGTACTGCGCTCGATGCCCATGACCTTCTTGCCATACATATTCTTCTCTTTGATCACATCGAAGTAGCGGCACAGCGCCTCATCCGGGTCACTGATGAGCTCGAACGGCATGTTGTGCTTGGTTCTGAATTTTTCATGTGAGGCCAGCGAGTCGCGCGAGATACCAAAGATCTCGGTATTGGCACGCTTGAACTTGGGAGACAGGTTGGTGAAGTCGATGCTCTCGTTGGTGCAACCGGGCGTGGCATCCTTCGGGTAGAAATACAACGCCACCTGTTTGCCGCGCAGCCCTTTCAGGTGCACCGTCATATCGCTGGTGGCGTCGGCCTTGAAGTCCTTGACCACCCGGTTCATTGCCGGTCCGCTCATCGCTGTCTCCTTAAATTTTGATGGGCTCTAGAATGCCGTCGATGTTCATATGGTCGCAGAACTGCATGTACTCCTCACGCAGTTGCGCGATCGATAAACTAGTCGGTACGTGTACCGTCGCCTGGACGCTGAACATTGGCGCACCGGTATGCGCAGCAGGGTAGCTGCGTGTGTTGAGCTCGCCAATCTGTACTTGTCTGGCGGAGAAAAAGCCCGCCAGGTTGTAGACAATGCCCTCCTGATCCAGACAAACGACATCGACGGCATAGGGCACCATGGCCTCGCTATCACTTTTTATCTGAGTCGGCCGGACTGAAATCTCCAGCCCGCTTTCGCTGGCAAAATTGGCCAGCGCTGACTCCAGTTTGCCGATCGTGTGCCAATGCCCGGAGACCATCAACAGCATCGCAAATTCATTGCCAAGCGTGGCCATGCGGCTCTCGACAATGTTGCC
Source organism: Pseudomonadota bacterium (assembly GCA_039187375.1). Lineage (GTDB taxonomy): Bacteria > Pseudomonadota > Gammaproteobacteria > Steroidobacterales > Woeseiaceae > CALBPI01. Next base: position 3,074 of record JBCCZN010000164.1, on the reverse strand, counting down.
CTCGTGTTTGAGTACGACCTGGGTCAGGTCGTGAACGACGCCGGTCCTGTCGGTGCCGACTGCCGAAATCACCATCAGTTGTGACATAAGGATCTACATGTTGCGCGGATGGTCGTTATTGTACGCCGAACGCCCGCTTGCCGCGAAGCGCTGCCAGCAAGTACACTTCGTCGCCGTCCAGCTTAGAGTTTCCAGCATGTTCAGCGGCAGCATTGTTGCCCTCATCACGCCGTTTCAGGCGAATGCCAGTGTCGATTACGACGCACTTGCCCGAATTGTTGATTTGCATGCCGCCAGCGGCACGCAGGGTATTGTCGTGGGTGGCACGACGGGCGAGTCCGCGACGCTGACGACCGAGGAGCACGCGCAGCTAATTGAGCGTAGCGTGCGGTTGGCCGATGGGCGTATGCAGGTTATTGCAGGCACGGGCTCCAATTCAACGGCGCAGACCCTGAATTTAAGTCGTGCGGCCGAGATTGATGGCGTCGATGGTCTGCTGCTGGTAGTGCCGTACTACAACAAACCGCCGCAGCGCGGCATGGTCGCCCACTTCACGGCGATAGCGGATACGGTCGATAAGCCGATCATGCTGTACAACGTGCCGGGCCGTACTGTTGCCGATCTCTCACCAGAAAGCGTCGCCGAGCTAGCACAACACGAGCGTATCGTCGCAATCAAGGATGCGACCGGTGATCTGGATCGCCTCGCAGCACAGCAGGTCGTTTGTCCTGATGACTTCAAATTCTTAAGTGGCGATGACTTCACCAGTTGTGAATTCATGTTGCGCGGCGGACACGGCGTGGTAAGCGTCACGGCAAATGTAGCCCCGGCCCTGATGGCTGAATTGTGTACACTGGCGCGCGCTGGCGATCGCAAGCAGGCTCGTGTCATCGACGCTCGGTTGGCAGCATTGAACGAGGCGATGTTTTTGGAGTCCAATCCAATACCGGTCAAGTGGGCCATGCAGCACCTGGGGTATGGTGACGGGTCGATTCGTCCACCGTTAGCCAGGTTGCATAAGCGCCACCAGGACGCGGTGATCACCTCTTTGAAGAATGCGGACTTGATATGAGAATCATGATCTTGGTGGCGGCTTTTTGGGTCGCCGGGCTTTCCGGTTGCATCAATGCCAACCCATGCGAATCGCGGACCGATTACAAACAGGTCACGCCACAGCGACAGATCCGTGTGCCTGAAGGTATGGACCCGCTATCAGCTCGCGATCGGTTGGAGATTCCCGCTTCGTCTACGCCACCCGATGGCAAGAAGGAGTGCTTGGAGAAACCGCCCAAGTTCACAGAAGCACAGGGCGGCTAACCGGCGAAGACCATTTGAATACCGTTCGTGCAATACGAATGATCAGGACAGGAACAATCAGGAGAGGTGGCTGAGTGGTTTAAGGTGCTCGCCTGGAAAGCGAGTGTACGGTGATACCGTACCGGGGGTTCGAATCCCCCCCTCTCCGCCACGATCGGCCAGACCAGCTGATTTTTCTACCCGCCGCTAGATTCCTTTGGTAGTCTCTGGCAAAAGGTCAAAGAAGACCTCGGCAGAAAGGTAGGGAACATGCCAACTGCACTAGAGCAGGCCTCGATTCTCCTGGATCAATTAAGGAGTAAGCTGGCAGAGGCCACTGAGGATCAAAATAGGGAGCATGAGTCGAGCGTCCATGCGTTGGCCCGACTCGTTGATGCGTTGCGCTCTGATCCGAATCAGGATTTAGCAGAATTCCCGCTTTCCGAAGTCTCCGATCTACTCGCACAGGCATCTGCGCAGCCAGAAATCGACAGCACAAAAGAAGTCGAAGACAAAAAGATCTTTCGGCATGGGCCATGGTTGCGACGCCCGATTTGGCTAACACAGCCTGACAGACCCGTATTTGCCGATCGTGAAATGACCCCACTGAACCAGCTGCCGTCCAGTGAGCTCTTTGATTTCGCCAAATCACTAACTGCCGAGCAATACGAAGAATTATCTCGCGATAGTGAGTTGGCCGCGTTGGAAGCGCGCAAAGGCAGGATCCAAAAGAGCATTAGGGAATTGGGTGATTCGACTGAGGAGTCGACCCAAGAGCAGGATCATGCCAAACGTAAGCAAGAGCTTGAAACACAAATCAAGTCCATTGAAGACGCAATCAAAGTTATCCACAAAACGGCAACACTCGAAAAAAGTGCGGTGCCAAGCGAATTTGAGATCTATGCGCACGTCCCGAATTTCATGCCGAGTGTGCTTCTCGTCCACATTGCGTTTGATCGGAAAATTGCTGCTGACATCGAGGGTACGCTATGGGATGGGGTGTTTGCAGTCTATGAGTCGATTGAAAAGACTGACGATAGTGTGGAGGACAGAAGCAGCCGATTTACTGTTAGCTCATTTGATTTCAAGAGTCTGCTTATTCACAAGCTAAACCGCGATCGAGAATTTCGATTGGCTGGCAATGAACTCGAGTATATCTACTATTTCATGCATCTCGTTCGTGGCGAGGAGGGTGCTTTTCGAATACTGACTCCCGAGATGGTGAAGATGGTCAATGCAACCAAAGCGCCGCTACAGGATGGACGAGTCAGGCGACCGGTGGTGCTAGGCGCCGATGGTAATGGAGCGCTCGTTTACCAACTGTCGATTCTCTACAACTGCTATGAGTTCAATGCAAAGTTGGCCGTCTCGACCTACGGCATGATGGACATGATTGAGGACATTCCGGTCGACGGCGATCTCGATAGTGATGTCGTACAAGTCAGGAGGGAGTGGTGAGTCCGGGAGCCGGCAATGAAAATGTCGATGCAGCCAGACAGCCTGGTGGTCAGAATCCGGCCATTACACGGACTTTTCTGACTGTTCTCGCGAGCGTCGGTGTTGTTGCAATTCTAGTCGTTTGGCTACTGCCCTATGCCATGCATCATGTCGAGCGATATTTTGACTGGCCGGGGTCGCGAGTGTATTCAGTTCAAGTAGTCCCACCCTTGTCTCCCGGTACGGAAATATCTTCCTACCAACAGCAATTGCAAGCGCAACAGCAGACCGCTCAGTCAATAGCGTCAAAACAGTCTTGGCTTGCCAACCTCGTCGGACTG
>JBCCZN010000163.1:0-6272 GCA_039187375.1 Pseudomonadota bacterium | reverse complement strand
GTGAGATCGAGATCTCTGAATACGAATCACGCGCCAGCAGTTCCTTTAGATCGAGTTGTGCATTTACCACCGTGGTAACGAACGTCAGTATCAATGCAATCAACGTGAATAAAAAATGGTTGGATCGCGGCTTACCGCTCCAGAACAACGACGATTTGTTCATTTGGGTGTCTCTGTATTGTTGAGTTGCCATTGGTCAAGTTGATCGACGATAAGCTCGAGCGAATAGCTGAAATCATCAAGGCCACCGAAGTTGTGACCCGCATTATTGATGATACGGACATTGGGCTGCATACCGAGTGCCTGCATGCGGGCCTCAAGCCTTAGTGACTGTTCAACATCGACATTGGCATCTTTCGCGCCATGAAAAATAAGGTGCGGCACTTCCAGCGACTCGATCAGATGATACGGAGACGCGGCGATCAGTTGCTTTTTGTCTTTGCGAATGTCGCCCGCAAATTCAGTCCAATAGTCGTAGGCCAATTGTGCTTTCGCGCTTTTCATGCGCTTGATGGAGCGCACCAGGTCGAACGGCGCCGCATGTGCAATGACGCCTTGATAGACGTCGGGGTAGCGCAGCACACTCATCATTGCGGCATAGCCACCGTAGCTGGACCCCATGATGTAGACCGCGTTGGCGTTAGTGAGTTTCGTTTCTATCGCCCAAATTGCGGCATCGGTAATATCGTCGATCATCAAGCCACCGAGTTCTCGAATGCCTGCGAACAGGTGATCGCGACCAAAGCCCGTCGAGCCCCGGAAGTTGGGTTCCAGCACGGCGTAGCCGCGTGAGGCGAGATATAGCACCTGCGGATCGAAGTCTGCGCTCGAGCGTGCAAAAGGCTCGCCGTGTGGCAATACCACCAATGGGGGGGTGTCGCTCGACGAATCGGTCGGCAGTGTCAGATAGCCTTCAATCTCATAACCGTCTCGTGCTCGATACCGTATCGTCTGTGTTGTGGGTAGTTCGTAGTTATCCAGATGCGGCGTGAGTCGAGTGTGACGAATGTACTGCGCCGTACCTTCGAGTTCTCTGTAAATATAGACGTACCCACGCCGTGCCGTATCTGTGCTGCGAAAGACCGCAATGCCATGATTGAGTGAATATCCAAGCAACACGTTTTGGTTATCCGGCCAACGTTGATCAATTGTCTCTTGTAGCGCTTGAATGTCCGGGTCGAGCCAGTGCACGCCAAGTCGATCGCGGCGATAGCGAACACCGACAATCTGCCCCTTGGATGACTGCAAGATCGCTTGACCAGTTGTCGGGCCGAGCGGATCAAAGGCGTCGTAATGAGCATCTGAGAAAATGACATTACCGAGCGTATCGTCTTGTGGCGAGTATTCGACAATACGGAATCGACCCGTGCTCAGGTTCTCGGCCACCAGCAGCTTGTCACCAGAGGTGCTCACATCTGCAAAAGCAAATCGGCGTGACAGGTAATCGCTACCACGATAATCGAGTGTCACGATGGCATCGGGATGACGCGCACTGTGGCGCTCGAAGCCAGGTTTGTTGTTGCGAGGGATAAAGTGTGTGACGTCGGCGTTCGTGCGCCGGATGCCCAATACCGGTTGACCGGCATGATCGACCCTCCAGTCATTAATGCCTGAGCGCTTGCCATCAGTGAGTTGCTCTAATGCTCTGGTGTTGATGTCAAAGCGATAGAGGTTGGTGTAACGACGCTGTTTACCTTTGATCTCGGCTTCGATGACGATCGAGTTGGGAACGTCGTTGATGCGTCGATGAATATGCCAGTCTTCAGCCAGCATCTTACCTTTGTTAAAGGCGCGCCGTAGCAGCCTGCGATCGGCGCCTGTACGGGCGTCGATCCGGTGGATCGCGCCTTCAACAACATACATCAGCGTATCGTTATTGGCCCACGTGAGATCATGTGGCCGGTAGAAGCCTGCGTCGATCGTGCGAGCTTCGGCCATTTGCTGCAAATCGGTAAATCGAAGATAGTAACGCGCACCTCGATGTTCAACATTGACCAGCCATTGCGCATTGGGTGAGAGCACGAACGAGCTGGCCGCGGGCGGCAGCAGCAAGACATCAGCAGGGACCGGTTGCTGCGCGTTTGCGCACACAGTTAACGCTGTCAGAAGTAGGCTAACTTTCAGCCGCCTAATGCAGTGGCTCTTTCCATAAACAAGCATCAATCGAGTGTTTGTTTTTGTCTTTATTGGTTACCGAACACGCTATCATTGCTGTATCTCGTGGGCAAACTCGCCCAAAAAATTGTCCAGGTTGAGAAGTTAATGCTCAAAAATCCGCATATTCGATTGCTGCTGGGTGCAGCGCTGATCAGTTTTTCGCCGGTCTACGTGGCGCTGGTGAACGTCTCGCCCACCAATAGTGCCTTTTGGCGAGTCGCGATCGGTGGCATCGTGCTGGCGGCGTGGGTGTTGATACGCGGTGGTACGCGCTGGCCGCGCCCCCGTGTCACCTATACATTGATTATTGCTGCCGTCATGTTCGCCGGCGACTTGTGGTTCTGGCACCAGAGCATTCTGTTCGTCGGGCCAGGGCTTGCGACATTGTTGGGTAATTTTCAAGTCTTCTTCATGACGCTGGCGGGTTTTGTGATTCTCGACCAAAGGCCGCAACTCAGGCAGTTGCTCGCCATTCCGCTGGCGGTGTTCGGTTTGGCGTTGATCGTTGGACTCGACTGGAACGCGCTGAGCGAGGACTACCAACTTGGCATTGTGTTCGGGCTGCTCACGGCGCTGACCTATGCGTGTTACATGTTGTTTTTCCGTCAGGCGCAGGCCTGGTCTACAGCGCCCAACCCTCACGGCTTGCCGACACGGGAGTTGGCAATTGTCTCGATCGCTACCGCACTGATCATTGCAATGATTGCGGGACTTGAAGGCGAGTCACTGGCCATTCCGACCTGGCGGGACGGTGCCTGGCTCACCGCGTACGCGGTTTTGGCGCATGTGCTTGGCTGGCTGTTGATTGCCAGCAGCCTGGCACACGTGCCAGCCACGCTGATCGGTTTGTCTCTGTTGCTGCAGCCGTGCCTGAGCTTCATCTGGGATGTGCTGATTTTTTCAAGACCGATTACCGCGCAGGAATGTGTTGGTGCTGCCATCGCGTTGGCGGCTATTTATCTGGGCTCGCGTCAATCTCAGGCCAAGCCTGACGCGTCTGTGGGATAATTACGGTCATGCAAGACGTCCTGATCAAGATCTTCCTTGCTTATGCAATTGGCAGTGTGATGGGCAGCCAGATCGCTGGCTGGTTGAAGGGTGTCGATATTCGCACCGTGGGCAGTGGCAATGCTGGCAGTACCAACGCGCTGCGCACTCAGGGGCGCGGCTTTGCCCTGTTGGTGCTGGTGATTGATGTTGGCAAAGGTGCGCTTGCGGCCGGTTGGATTCCGACCCTGCCGTTGATCGCCGGTGCGACCGTGCCGCCGTATTGGCTTGCCTATGTTTGTGCTGGTGCTGCCGTGCTCGGCCACGTCTATCCCCTGTTCTATGGGTTTCGTGGCGGCAAGGGTGCTGCAACGCTCGTCGGGACCTTATTGGTTTTTGATCCGATTCTGGTTTTGCCGCTGCTCGGCGTGTTTATTCTAACGATCATCATTACCGGGTATGTCGGCCTGGCGACGATGGTGACCGCCGATACCGCGCCGTTTCTGATTCTGGCGGTGTATTGGCTCGATAGGGTGCCGCTGCTCATCTATGCATTCATTATGAGTGGTGTGATTATCTTCACGCATCGCAGCAACATCATGCGCATGATTGATGGCACTGAGTCTCGCAACACGCGTTTGATGTTGCTAAGGCGCCAATGAGTCCGTCTTCATCGGCGCTCATGCCACACGCGGAAGGGCATGCCGATGTGCCGCACGCAGAGGCGCTCGCCGCCGCGCTGCGAAACTGGTGTGCTGAGCAGGCGCTGCCGATCACGCTGCATGTCTTTGATGCGTTGGCATCGACAAATACCTGGTTGATTGAGCAGGGTGCCGTTCCTGAGCACCAGATGACCGCGGCATTGGCCATTCATCAAACCGCAGGTCGCGGTCGGCGTGGTGCGCAGTGGCAGTCGCCACCGGCATCGGGTTTATGTCTGTCTGTGGCGAGGACATTCGCACAAGTACCTTTGGAGCCTGCCCATCTGACCATGGCGTTGGGTGTCAGCATCGCGGAGGCATTGACCCGGGCTGGTGTGCCGGATCTTGCGTTGAAATGGCCGAATGATCTTGTCTATGCCGGTCGTAAGCTTGGCGGACTGCTGGTGGAAACGCGTACCTTGCCAGATGGTCGATTTTTCGTGGTTGCAGGTATTGGCATCAATCGGCAGTTGCCTGCGGAATTCCAACTCGACGAGGCCGGTTGGAGCAAAGGTGCGGTCGATCTGGCGCGAATCGGCATACCCATGTCATTGCTCACGCTGACGCAGTGGGTGTTGCCCGCCGTCACCGACGTCCTGCAACGCTATACCGGCGACGACACCGACGCGATAGTTCGTGCTTTCGAGTCCCGACAGTGGCGACCGGCGCCATGAGTGTGTTGTTGCTGGACATCGGCAACTCGCGCTGCAAGTGGGGCATGTGGCAGGACGGTGCGATTGCACAAACCGGCACGCTCGCCAATGAGATGGTCGCCGACCCTGCGCGTTGGCGGTTCGCGCGCGATGTGACGGCTGTATTCGCCAGCAACGTGGCCAGTGCAGATACGGCTATGTCGATCGATACGGCGCTGCGCGAAGCCACGGGCCTGACACTATCTCTGGCGAAGGTCAGCCATGAGGATGCCGGCGTGCGATGCGCCTACCAGGACACTACGCGTCTGGGCGTTGATCGCTGGATGGCCGTGTTGTGTATGAGTCGCCGTGCTAATGCGCCCGCGTTGGTTGTGGATGCGGGTACCGCGATGACCATCGACGCTGTCGACAAAGGCACGCAGCATCTTGGCGGTTTGATCCTGCCAGGCCTCAAATTGATGCAACGCTCGTTGACGCAAAGTACAGCCGGTATTCGTGTGGATACGGCACAACCGCCGCGGGCGGCGTTCGGAACCACGACTAGTGATGCGGTACGAAACGGCGCGTTGATCGCGGCGATGGGGGCGGTGCGGCAGGCAGCCAGTGTGTTGGGTTATCAGGATTTGTCCGATTGCCCGCTACTGATTACTGGGGGCGATGGTGCGCCACTAGCCGACGCCTTGGCGCTGCAGGATCGATTTGAGCCGACAGTCGTCTTGCAAGGACTGGCAATTTATGCGGGACTGGCGACATGAGGAATTTGTTCATGTTGTTGGTCTTGGCGAATGTGCTGTTCTTTGGCTGGGAGCGGGTCATGCGCCAGGACGGTGAGCCGGGCGTGGAGCGCGTTTCAGAGCGTGATGCGAATCGGCTCGAGCAGCCAACACAGGCTGACGAGGGTGATAAGGACGCATTGCCGGTGGAGGTCACTGAGCCATCCGAAGGCGAGGTGGTCGCTACCGACGAGCCGACTGAGACTGTCGTCGCCGAGACGCCTGCGATTGAGGCATCGATTGCTGAGGATGTACCTGCAGCACCATTCTGTTTGAGCGTCGGGCCATTCGATGCGGTCACCGCAGCCAGTAATGCGATGAAGGCGTTGCGAACGCAGGAGGCGACCGTCGCGCAGCGCGCCGTCGGTGATCAGGTGTTAAGTGGTCATTGGGTGTATGTCGATAACATTGCCACCCGTGCCGAGGCGAGAAGGCTGCAACAGCAATTGAAGGGTGCAGGCATTACCGATGCATCGATTTTTACGGGCGATGAGGGGGATTTGATCTCGTTGGGCCTGTTCTCAGTGCTGGCCGGTGCAGAGCGCACACGAGACAGGGCGAAATCGCTCGGCATCAATGCCTCACTAGTGCCGCGTTATCGCGACGGCAACGTCTATTGGCTCGATGTACAAACTGCTGATGTCATGATCCCGGATTCGCTGCGAGATGAGTACGGTAGTGAGCGGGTACTGGATGGTGTGGATGCGCAGTGCCCGCCAACCTGATGATTCACTTTCGCGACCTATAGCCGTGTCACGACGCATCAATGTCCCGTATACTCCTGCCCCAGGTCGCCGGCATAGCTCAGTTGGCAGAGCAACTGATTTGTAATCAGTAGGTCCGCGGTTCGAATCCGTGTGCCGGCACCATTAAAAAAGCCCAAAAAAGTGCTGCTCCAGCTTGGTGAGAGCAATCACTTTTTTGGGCTTTGTTATTGGTGCCGGCACACGGATTCGACCCGCGGACCTACTGAGTACACATCAGTTGATCTGCCAACTGCG
>JBCCZN010000162.1:0-6314 GCA_039187375.1 Pseudomonadota bacterium | reverse complement strand
GGATAGCTGGTCGGATAGGGCAAGGCTGATCGATCAATGCCGTCGCCCTTGGCCGTCAGCGTGGTATCAAACGGTACGACGGTCAGTTGATAGTGGCCTTCGGTAAACCAGCGCTTAGCGACTGCTTGCACCTGTTTCGGTGTCGCATTGTCAATGTTGGCCAGCGATTTTTTATAGAAATCGGGCGTACCGCCGTAGACGAAATTTTCGGCGAGGATGTCCGATTTGCCACCGAAACCGCCAATACGTTCGGCACCTCTGACGAATGCTGCCTTGTTTTGTGTCTTGATGCGTTGCAGCTCTGACTTCGTTGGCCCTTTGGCAAGAAACCGCGACAATTCGTCATCGATCGCAGCCTCGACCGCGGCGACGTCACCGCCTGGTTGTACCGTGGCGATAATGTAGACGAGGCCAGACAGCTCAAGCGGGAGAATCGCCGAGCTCACGTCGGTCGCAATCTGATCTTCATACACCAGTCGTTTGTACAACCGTGAGGTCTTGCCGTCTGCTAGCACGCTGGTGGCCAGTGACAGGAAGTCGTTGTCATCGTCAACCCAAGGCGGGGCGGTCCAGGCCTTGTAGATACGCGTCTGCGGCACACGGTCTTGCATGACTTCGCGATGCACGGTGTCGTGCCGGGGTACCCAGCTATCGTGACTGGTGATAGGGGGTCCGGGCGGAATGTCACCAAAATAACGTTCGGCCTTCTCACGCGCCAGTTCGGGGGTGATGTCTCCGGCCAACACCAAAACCGCGTTGTTCGGACCGTAGTAGGCGCGGAACCATTCCTTGACGTCATCCAGCGTTGCCGCGTCCAAATCTTCCATTGAGCCGATCGGCAGCCACGAGTAGGGGTGACCCTTTGGATATAAGCCTTCGATCAGGCGATTGAATACCCGACCATACGGTTGACTTTCGCCCTGACGTTTTTCGTTTTTGACGACATCGCGCTGCTCATCGAGCTTGTCCTGGTCAATGGCGCCGAGCAGGTGGCCCATGCGATCGGATTCCAGAAACAATGCCAGATCCAGACCCGTCGTCGGCACGGTCTGGAAGTAGTTAGTCCGGTCGAACGAGGTCGTACCGTTTTGTCCTGTGGTGCCGATTTTCTTGAACGGACCGAAGAAGTCGTCGTCGTAGTTTTCCGACCCGTTGAACATAAGATGCTCGAAAAGATGCGCAAACCCGGTGCGACCTTCTTTTTCATTCTTGGAGCCCACGTGGTACCAGATGTTGACGGCGATGATCGGTGCCTTGTGATCCTCGTGTACGATCACCGTCAGCCCGTTATCGAGTTCGAATTGGGTAAACGGAATGTCTACCTCCTGTGCCATCGCCAATGGTGCGGCGACAATAACCGCCAACGCGGCGATCAGTCGTTGAAACAAGCGCATGCAGGTTCCTTAAGTTATTCCAAAAACGGTGCCGGAAAATATCAGCCGTCTTGCCCGACTGTCCAAACTGGTGCGGCTGAGTAAGGTAGTTAAATGCGCGTTTTGGCCGAGCTAAGTGATTGAGTTATCAGTTATCAAAGCGTTCAGCAGGTCGTAAATGACGCGAATAAATACGCTCGCGAGGATTGGACTGAAATCCTGTGATGCGCTGGCTGACTAGTCGCCGGCCGGTGGTGAAATACAACGGTAGAACTGGATACTGATTCATCAGCAGGCCCTCGGCGCGCTGCAATTGTTGTTGGCGATCCTCGGGATGCAGATTTGCGGCGGCGGCATCCAGCAGTGCATCGAAACCGGTGTCAGCAATGCGTGGTGTGTTCTGCGGATGATCGCTGCGGAAGGTTTCCAGAAACGTGTTGGCGTCGTTATAGTCGCCGGTCCAGCCAAGGCGCATCAGATCCCAGACCTCGCGATTAGCTCGATTTTGCAGCATGACTTTGAACTCTTGATTGACGAGTTCGATCTGGGCGCCAAGCGTTTGCCGCAGCATGCCCTGAATTGCAACCGCAATCTTGCGGTGCGTTTCGCCGTTGTTATAGATCAGCGTTGCCTGTAGCGGATTGTCGGGACCGAAACCGGCTTGCGCATACAGCCTACGTGCGGTCTGAAGCTGTACGTCGCGTGGCGTGCTGGCCCAGGCGTATTCGAAGCCGGGATAGCCCGGAATGTTGGGTGGCACCAAACCGAATGCGGGTTGTTGACCGGCACCCAGAACAATCTGGGTCAAAGCCTCTCGATCGACGGCCATCGCCAGCGCCTGTCGCAGTTTGACGTCGTTCATCGGCGCCTGCGTCAAATCAAACGTATAGAAGTAGATGGTCAAAACCGGTGCGATATGCAACTCATCGGCGTGCTCAGTTTCCAGTTTTTTCTGTAGTGCGGTGGGTGTCGTGCCGGTCAGATCGAGCAGTCCAGTACGAAACAGGTTGTACTCCTCGGTGGCATCCTCTTCAGGTATGAACTCGACGCGATCAAACGCCACCTTATCCGGGCTGTGATAAGCGGGATTACGCTCTGCGACCAGACGGTCGTTGACGCGCCAATAGAGCAGCCGATAGGCGCCGTTGGACACGATATGCTCGGGTCGCACAAAGTCTTTGCCAAGGCGCTCAAAGCTGGCGCGGTGCATTGGATAGGCAGTCGGATTGGTCAGCAGGTCGAGAAAATACGGTGTTGGTTGGGCCAACTCGATTTCGACGGTGGACGCGTCGGGCGCAAGAACACCCAACGTGTCGATGGCTTGTGTGCCATTGATAATCTCGGTAGCGCCACGGATGGGACTGAGAATCGGTGCATAGCGACTGGCGGTTTCAGGATCAACAGTGCGCCGAAAACCGGCTACAAAGTCGGCTGCTGTCAATGCATCACCATTACTCCAGCGCGCGTTGTCGCGCAGAAAAAACCGATAGCGCAGACCGTCTTCACTGATCTCCCAGTGAGAGGCCGCGCCGGGAACAATGGATCCATCAGCAGCCTCGCTGACCAGGCCCTCAAACAAGTCGCGCAAGACAGCACCGGCCGCGGTGCCTTCGGCATGCGGTGGATCGAGCGTTTGTGGCTCAGCTAGGTTGCCGCGCCGTAGCACGCTGGTGTCAGCGTCTGCTGGACTGTCAGCCGGTGGCCCTGAACAGGCGCCGAGTAGTGCGCTGGAGAAGAGCAGTACTCGCAGCCCGAGACTGGCGGCTTGGGAACGTCTGACACCTGTAAACACGCGGGCACCCCTGTGCTGAGTCGTTTCAGCTTGAAGTCTGGCATAGCGCAAGCAGTGGTTCCAAGATCAGCGTCTCACTGAATCGACATGACAAGCGGGTCTTGGCTCTCGCATAATCGACACATGAACACGCCCACTGCTGGCCCGGCGCGCCGAGCCGTGTACCCATCGATTGAGCCCTACGAGACCGACTTTCTGGATGTGGGCGATGGTCATCAGCTGTACTACGAACAAAGTGGTAACCCGCAAGGCAAGCCAGTCATCGCCTTGCATGGCGGGCCCGGCGGCGGCAGCACACCAGGAATGCGACAATTTTTCGATCCGGCGCGCTATCGCATCGTCTTGCTGGATCAACGCGGTGCCGGCAAGAGTACGCCGCATGCCAGTCTTGAGGCCAATACGACTGCGCATCTGATCGCCGATATCGAGCAGCTGCGCGAAACTCTCGGCATCGAGCGTTGGCAGGTGTTCGGTGGCTCGTGGGGTAGCACGTTGTCGCTCGCCTATGCGCAAGCGCATCCACAGCGAGTGACCGAGCTGGTGTTGCGCGGCATTTTCATGTTGCGTAAACAGGAGATCGACTGGTTTTATCAGGAGGGTGCCAGCCACATCTATCCAGATCGTTGGCAGGCTTATCTGGCGCCGATTCCGGAAGCCGAGCGCGGCGATCTGCTGCGCGCTTATCACAAGCGACTGACTAGCGATGATGAACAGGTGCGCCTGGAAGCTGCGCGTGCCTGGTCTGTCTGGGAGGGTTCGACCAGTTTTCTGTTGCCCAATGAACAGGCGGCCAGCGATTTTGGCAGTGCGCATCTGGCACTCGCAATGGCGCGTATTGAATGTCATTACTTCATTAATGACGGCTTCATGCGACCCGGACAGTTGCTTGAGGATATTGACCGTGTTCGTGCGATTCCTGCAGTGATTGTGCAGGGGCGTTACGATGTGGTCTGCCCGATGGCGAGCGCATGGGCGTTACATTCGGTATGGCCCGAGGCGCGCTTTGAAGTCATTGCCGATGCCGGGCACTCGGCGTTTGAACCCGGCATTGCCAGTGCCTTGTGCAATGCGACTAATGCTTTTGCGGCAGGTGGCCTATGAAAACACTGATTACGAATGCTCTGCTTGTGAACGAAGGTACGCTTGTAGAGGGCGATCTTTTGATCGATGGCGAGCGGATTGCACAGGTTGGTGGTGCAATCACTGCGACGGACGATATGCAGGTCGTAGACGCGGCGGGTCGGATGTTGATGCCAGGAATGATCGATGATCAGGTGCACTTTCGTGAACCAGGCCTGACCAGCAAGGGAGATCTGTTTACTGAATCGCGCGCCGCGGTCGTGGGTGGCACCACCAGCTTTATGGACATGCCGAACGTCAATCCTGCGATCATTACCCGCGATGCGCTGCGCGCCAAGTACGAACTGGCAGCCGGGCGATGTCATGGCAACTTCGCGTTTTACTTTGGCGCTACCAACGACAATATCGATGAGATTCGTGCGCTGAAACCCGAAGAAACCTGCGGCATCAAGGCGTTCATGGGCGCATCGACCGGCAGCCTGCTGGTTGACGATGACAACGCGCTGGATTTGTTGTTCAAACATGCACCGGTTCTGGTGGTCACCCATTGCGAGGACTCACCAACGATCTGGGCCAATGAACGCGAAGCGCGCGATCGCTACGGCGATGCCGTGCCGATCGAGCAACATCCTGAGATCCGCTCCAGCGCTGCCTGTGTGGCGTCATCCCAAAAAGCGATGGGACTGGCGCGCAAGTACGATGCACGGTTGCACGTGCTGCACCTGACCACCGCCGATGAGATGGCGCAATTTGAGCCGGGTCCGCTCGCGGGCAAACGGATCACCGGCGAGGCCTGCATTCACCATCTGTGGTTCCATGCCGATGACTACGCGCGCCTTGGTACGCGCATTAAATGCAACCCTGCTGTGAAATATGAGCGAGATCGTGATGCGCTGCGTGAGGCATTGGTCGACGGTCGATTGGATGTGATTGCCACTGACCATGCGCCTCATTTGCTGTCTGAAAAAGACCGGCACTACTTCGCAGCGCCGGCTGGAATGCCGTTGACGCAACATGCGCTGGTTGCAGCCCTCGATCTGGCACCGAAACTCGGCCAGGACGCGACCTTTGTCGTCAGCAAATGCGCCCATATGCCGGCAGAGCTGTTCGGTATCGCAGAGCGCGGTTACCTGCGTGAGGGCTACTACGCCGATCTGGCCTTGGTGAATCCGGACGCACCGCATACGGCGACCGATGCCAACGTGTTGTACAAGTGTGAGTGGACGCCATTTGTCGACACGACGTTTCAGCATCGTGTCGAAAGCACCTGGGTCAATGGTACCCAGGTATTCGATGGCGAGCGCGTTAGCGAACAGATCGTCGGTCAGCCGCTGCGCTGTGATTCGTCACGCGCTCACACGCCCAGCGCCTGACGACGCGTCAGCGCGTTCAAAAATACAACCGGGCACCGACCGAAATACTGGTCGTGTCCTCGATCAGGCTGATCGCCGGGCCAACCGACAAGTGTTCGCTGATATAAAACTCTGCACCAAAGGTCGCGATGTCTTCTTCGTCGAAATTGTCGAAATCGATACGACTCATGTTGCCGTGCAGCTCGATGGTATCGGTGACCAGGGCGCGGATACCTGCTGAGACGAGGTAGCCATCATCATCGTCAATGAACAGTGGGTCGGCGAATTCTCCATCGACCAGACCGGCACGAAAAACGACGTCCACACGTGGGCCGATATCGAACATCAAACCACCGCCCAGTACGCGCGTATCCAGTGTGACGCCATCGTCGAATTCGAGCTCATCACGATTTATGAACAAAAACAGGTTATCGGCCACAGCCAGTGAGCCGCCCAGCACAAAGCCGTCACCGTCGATCGGCTCAGCGCCGTCGATGTCGACCTCGGCATCCTGATAGCGAACTTCCAGATAGCTGTAGTTGAGGTCGCGCTCGGCGAGTGCCGGTACGCTTGTGAGTGCCAGCAACGCCAGCATCGAAAACAGTCGGATCATGACAGGCAAGCTCCTTGAGAGTAGTGGAGCGTCAGTGTCGTTGTATGAGCCTGAACACAGGCTGAAGCAATGCGAATTGTGGCCGCTAGCCTAGAGGCCACAAT
>JBCCZN010000161.1:0-6383 GCA_039187375.1 Pseudomonadota bacterium | reverse complement strand
GGCGTTCAGAGAGAACGACAAACTGTTGAGTTGCGTCATTTGTTCAAACGGTGAGAGCAGGCTGAACCCAACGATGTCGAACAAGGCGACCGCACGATTTTCGACATGACTGACACCGTAGCGTTTGACCATGGTTTCGATCAGTCGTGTGATTTTTTCCGATGCTCGCAATGGTTCGCGCAAGCAAACGACAGTCGGTTCTACGGCCAATAGCCGCGCCACCTTGTGTAGCTGCTGCAGAGGAAGCTGCGCTGGACCGGTAATCAAACTGTTAATGAAGGGCTCTGATGGGCTCCATGGCATGTCACCACCGGCCGGACGAGCGGTATATTCCGCCAGTGCATAATGGGGCACGACGAGCAGGCAGATCCCGCGTTCATGGTGTGCCCAGCTGACGATGTTATTGGCGCCTAAATGCCACGCATTATGTAAGCTACTCTCCAGCTCAACCAGGCTGCTGCGTTCGCTCAGGTTCATTCCGGTCGCCATATTGGCAAGCGCATCCAGATGGGGCGAGCTGCCGGCAATCTTGGTTATGGCTGAGTCAGACAAACGATCTAGCGACACGTACAGGTCCTTTTGCAGGTCACAACAGCTTTAGAGACGAAATGAGGTCTGCGATCAAAATTTCTGATTTATACACAAAAAATGGCCGCATACAGTAGACTCATCAAGGTAATGAAGAGGCGCAAGCGTTGCAAGCGCAATACTACTTCATCGTCCAATTCGCCCAAATCGTTAGTGTTTCCCGTATGTCAGCATCTTTAGCGCTCAGTGATATTGATCGACTGCGCGCCGCCTTAGCCCCGGATGTCCTGCATACCCCTAGCGTGGCGCTGCCCGAGGGTTTGTCTCGGTCTTCGGCACAGTTAGTGGGCAAGCTGGAGCTGTGGCAGAAAACCGGCTCATTCAAGGCGCGTGGCGCACTGGCGAACGTCAATGCGCTCACCGGTATTCAGAAGCAACACGGCGTGACCGCGGTCAGTGCCGGTAATCATGCCATTGCGACGGCCTTTGCTGCCGCACAGCGCGGTGTCTCGGCGCACGTTGTTATGACCGCAACAGCACCCGCGCTGCGCCGACAAAAGTGTGAGGCATTTGGCGCGCAGGTCTCACTCGCTGACGATGTACATCGGGCGTTTGAGATGGCTGCGAACATCGAAAGGCAAGAGCAGCGCATCATGATTCACCCATTCGAAGGTGAGTTAACGGCCATGGCAACGGCCGGTGTTGGCCGCGAACTGGTCCTTGACGTGGGGGCATTGGATGTCGTTGTTGTGCCGGTCGGAGGCGGTGGCCTGGCAGCGGGCGTTGCCGCAGCGGTCAAGGAAACCCAGCCCGATTGTCGTGTCATCGGAGTCGAACCAGTCGGCGCCAACAGCATGGCGTTGAGCCGAGAAGCCGGACGGCCCGTGACACTACCGCAGGTCGACACCATCGCAGATAGTCTCGGTGCGCCGATGGCGATGCCGATCACGTTTGCATTGTGTGAGCATTATCTGGACGAGCTTGTGACCGTTTCGGATGCTCAAATTGTGGATTCAATGCGGGCTATTCAGCAGTTCTTGCAGCTGATCGTCGAGCCGGCTTGTGCGGCCGCACTGGCCGCCATTAATACGGTTTTAGTGGACCAGGTCGCCGGCAAACGAGTCGGGCTGATTTTTTGTGGCAGCAACATGGATTTGCGTAGCTGGCAACAGTGCACCGGAGCTTGACAGGTGACCCTCGTCGAGCAACTTTCAGCGACCGTCGGCGTCAAGTATGTGTTGCGTGGTGATGATCGTGCGGCTTATCTCAAGGACTGGCGTGGACAATTTTGTTCCGATGCGCTCGCAGTCGTTTTACCCGCATCGACCCAGGAGGTGGCGGCCTGTGTCCGGTTGTTGGCCGATCACAATGTTGGCATCGTCCCTCAGGCGGGCAACACCGGGCTTGTCGGCGGGAGTGTCGCAACAGACGGTGAGGTCATCATCAATGTGTCGCGCTTGAATGCGATTCGAGACGTCGATGTCGCCAACAACAGTATGTTAATCGAGGCGGGCGTGCCACTGGCCACCGCGCGTAGTGTAGCGGCTGAGCATCAGCGTCTATTTGCGCTGGATCTATCCTCGGCGGGAAGCGCGCAAGTCGGTGGCAATATCGCTACCAATGCCGGCGGCGTGAACGTCTTGCGCTATGGAACGACCCGTGCGCAAGTGCTGGGTCTTGAGGTGGTGTTGGCCAATGGCGAAGTGCTCGCTCTATTAGAGCCGCTTCGAAAGAACACAGCAGGCTATGACCTGAAACAGCTGTTCATCGGATCAGAAGGTACACTTGGTTTGATCACAGCGGCAAATATGGCGCTGTTTGCACAACCGTCAACGGCTACGACTTATTGGGTCACGGCGTCCGATACCGCGCAAATGTGTCGCTTCGCAGGTCAACTGCAAGCGCGTTTCGGCAACCTGTTCAGTGCCATGGAGCTCGTGCCGCAGATCGCTCTGGAGTTGGCACTACTGCATCAGGCGTCATTGCAAAGACCTGGCACGAACAACGGTGCGCATCTGCTGTTGGTAGCTGACGAGGTAGATCCAAGCGACAGCATGCACGAGCTGAATCAGTGGCTGGCTGAACAACTGAATCTAGATTTGGTTGTTGACGTGATTCGTGCCGATTCGGATCGTTCAGCTGATAACCTCTGGGCTATACGACACGCTATCTCCGATGCACAGCGTCAGGCAGGAATCAGTATCAAACACGATATCGCTTTGCCACTGTCGGTCATTGACCTGTTCATAACCCAGTGCACAACCGCACTCGAGGCTTTTTTACCCTCGATTCGTATCGTTAGTTTTGGCCATTTGGGTGATGGCAACCTGCATTTTAATTTGTCTCAACCCGAATCAATGCATGCCGAAGCGTTTCGCGAACATGCTCCAGCGCTGTCCCAAATCGTCCACGATCATGTGCTGAGGTTTGGCGGTACTTTATGTGCCGAGCATGGTGTAGGCCTTGCCAAGCGCGTATTACTCGACCGACAACTCGATGTGCGGACACGCGAGACGATGACGGCAATCAAGCGGGCGCTGGATCCAAAGGGGATATTGAATCCCGGCAAGGTATTAGCGCCATGAGGCAGCACGATCAAATAGGACAAGGTCTGCTGCTCGCTTTGGAGCAGTTAATCAGCGGCGAACGCAGCCTGGGCGAGTTTCGCGATGAGATGCTGAACGTTTTGTACGAGCACCCATCGCGGGCCAAGGTAACGCATGACCTGATCAACGATTACTATCAGCGCGGACAGATACCAGAACAGATCCATCGATTGCTCAGCAGGGATATCGACAAAGCGACCGCCGATGAAATTCCGACTACGCAAGCGGGCACCGGCGAGACGACTGCGTTAGTGCCAATGGCCGCGACGACACCACTGGCGCGAACCGCGATCATGCGTCAGCCGGTAATCGAGCCGCCACCGGATGATGCTGGTGAAACGGCGCGAGTGCAGGCGCTGCGAATTGGTGAATTGTTGCGAGATCGGTTCGAAATCATTGCGCGTGCGCCCGGCGGCAGCATGGGCATTGTCTACAAGGCGATCGATCGACGTCTCGCCGAAGTCGTAGGTGGTGAGCCCATTGTCGCGATCAAGGTCATCTCTCCCACTTATGACGACCGAGATGGTGCGTTGCGAGCGTTATCGCGTGAAGCGGCCCGATGCCGATTGTTGAAGCATCCCAACATTGTCAGCTTTCTCGATTTTGACCGTGACAATCAACATTCGTATCTGGTGATGGAGTGGCTGGAAGGCCGCTCGCTCAGTGATGTGCTCAGTGATCGACCCGGCGAAGCACTGCCACTCAGTCAGTCCTTGAAGATCATCCAGCATATCGGGGATGCTTTGGCGTATGCGCATGCTGCTGGCATTACGCATGCCGACGTCAAACCCGGCAACGTGATGCTGCTCGATGATGGCGGGATAAAGCTGCTCGACTTTGGTATTGCGCGTGCCGATGCTGGCGGTGGGCAGTCCACGGTCATCGAAGAGGAGGATTCGCCGCGCGCAGCCACACCGGCTTTTTCCAGCCCCACGGTGTTAAATGGCGAGCCGGCCCAGCCAGTTGACGACGTGTTTTCACTGGCGGCGATGGCTTATCGCTTGTTCAGCGGGCGTCGACCCTTTCGCGACAGTACATCACTGGAATGGCAGCGCGAAGGGCGTCTGTTGCGGCAAATACCCGGTCTCGCTCGACGTCACTGGAGCGCGCTACAGCGCGCTCTGTCGCTTCGTGATATCGAACGCACACTGAGTGTCAGTGAGTTTCTGGACGCAATGGGTCTTGCGCGGCAATCGCGGGCGTCTGCGTTCTGGCCGACTGCAGGCATTGCTGCCATGGTGGGGATATTGGCGGTTTTGTTCGTCCTGGCTTTGCGCTCCGGTGAGTGGTCGGCCGAGCCTGAGCCTCCCGTCGCGCAAACGCCATTGACTGAACAGGTGGACGGTGTCGGTATCCAACCGCGAACGCCACCGGAAATAGTGTTCACGGTTGATCAGGCCGATCTCGCTGCGCCGGACGGGTTGGGTACGGTGCTGTCTTTGCAATTGCCGATGGCGGCAGACGACATACCCGAGTTCAATCTGTCAGAAGGTGCTGGACTTGCTAGTGTTTTACTGACGCCGCCGCCCGGCACCAGCGGCGCTCTACTAATCGAGCGCGGCACTAGAGGTTCGTTGGCATTGCAGGACTTGATCGACGGAGTCGAGCGTCCGGACAGTGCGCCATTGGCGTACGGACCAGACGCGCCGACCGTACGTGCGGTATTCGAGAACCTAGCGGATACGCGTGTGGAGCCCGATGCGATCTTGCCCATCCGCATTCTGGATGCGCAGACGCGCGAGCCTCTCGGCGCGTTTCGGATTCGCTTGCTCGATGATGATCGTCGGCAGATCGAAGCGCAACTGTTGCCGGATACGGTGAGCTTTGCGAGCAATGACGTTACCGTCAGTGAATCGACTGGCGTGCTGCGTCTGGCAATGTGGCGTTTTCAACGCACGAACGAGCCACTAGAGGTGCAGATCACGGTGACGCCGCTGAGTGCGACACCGGACGTTGATTTTGTCTTGCCGCAAACGCTTGTGGTGCGATTTGAAGCATCCATCAGTCGAGCTGAATTGCTGGTTCCATTGGTGATCGATGACGTAGCAGAATCGACAGAGATCATCGATTTGTCGTTCGAGCAAGACGTCGACCTCAGCAACGTTTTCAATCGCGTCACAGTGCGTATACTCGACGGTGGATAACAGCAACGACCTTCGAGAACAATGAGCGATTACAACAAGCGCCGTTTTTCCAGCGTCATCGTTGACGGTGCACCGCAGGCTCCCTCGCGTGCCATGTTACGTGCGGTTGGTTTTGACGATGCTGATTTCAACCGTCCGCAAGTTGGAGTCGCTTCAACCTGGAGCAATGTCACCCCGTGCAACATGCACATTGACGAATTGTCATTACAGGTGGAGCAGGGCGTTACCGACGCGCAATGCAAGGCGGTGCGCTTCAATACCATCAGTGTATCGGACGGCATTTCGATGGGTACGCCAGGTATGCGCTATTCACTGGTGTCACGCGAGATCATTGCAGATTCGATCGAAGCGGTATGCGGCGGACAAGGTTTCGACGGTGTCGTCGCGATCGGCGGCTGCGACAAAAACATGCCGGGCTGCATGATCGCGCTTGCTCGATTGAATCGGCCCGCGGTGTTCGTCTACGGCGGCACCATAAAACCGGGTGTTGACGATCGCGATATCGTGTCTGTTTTTGAAGCAGTCGGTCAACACGCCAGCGGTGCAATTGATGATGCGCAGCTCAAAGAGGTGGAAAAGACTGCGATTCCTGGTCCCGGTGCTTGCGGTGGTATGTATACGGCGAACACCATGGCATCGGCGATTGAGGCGCTGGGCATGAGTTTGCCGGGAAGTTCCGCGCAGGAGGCCGTATCAAGTGATAAACGTGAGGATAGCCGACGTGCGGGTGAGGCGGTCTGTCGATTGATTGACGCTGGCATTACACCGCGCGACATCATGACACGCAATGCCTTCGAGAATGCGATCACGACGATCATTGCACTGGGGGGATCCACCAACGCAGTGTTGCATTTACTGGCCATGGCGCACGCCGCGGGTGTGGAATTGGCGTTAGATGATTTCACTCGCATTGGCGCGCGTGTGCCTGTATTGGCGGACCTCAAACCTAGCGGTCGCTATTCTATGTCGGCACTTGTGGCTATCGGCGGGATCCGACCATTAATGAGGACCTTATTGGATGCGGGGCTGTTGCACGGTCAATGTGTCACGGTAACCGGCAAGACTTTGGCTGAAGACCTTGCCAGCGTCGCGCCGTATCCGGAAG
>JBCCZN010000160.1:0-6505 GCA_039187375.1 Pseudomonadota bacterium | reverse complement strand
GATTAGTAGGGTGACCGTCAGTGTCACTCTGTCGTTGGCCGGCGACAGTTATCGGAGCAAATCACTGATTTAACACGGCCAGCCCACTGGCACACATCTTGCTGGATATCACTTGTGCGCGCCGCGATGACATCCCGGGTGTGATGTCTGTCATTCCTGCCTGTATCACGACTGTGACAACCGTCACGGCTACCGCTGTGCATCGCTGCGAACATTACGTTAACCGGGTGACGGTGGCGCATAGCCACCTGCAACGAAAGGGCACAACATGGAAACTCTTAAGCTTGGCAGCCGCTTCCAGTCGGCGATCCTCCTTCTTTTGGCGATGACCGTCGTGTCGGGCGTACCGAGCGCATCAGGCGGTTTGTCGGGTGCAACGGCGCCAGAATTTGCATTGCGAAACGCAGCCGGAGAACAGGTGGCGTTAAGCGATTTGCGCGGCGAGGTTGTGATGATCAACTTCTGGGCAACCTGGTGTGGCCCGTGCCGACAGGAGATGCCGCTGCTCGACGAATTACATAGCCGCTACAACCGTGTCGGCTTCAGTCTGCTGGGGGTCAATATCGACGATGACCAGAAACGTGCCGAGGCGATGCTCGATTCGCTCGGTGTAACGTTCCCGGTCGTATTCGACAGTACCAAGCAAGTCAGCGAGCAATACGGTGTGAGCGCAATGCCGGTCACACTGTTGCTTGACCGCGATGGCGTTGTGCGTTACGTCCACCACGGATACAAGCCTGGGTACGAGGATATGTACCTGGAGCAGATCCGTGAACTGCTGCGCGAGTGATACCGATGCGAAACATGTTCACACTTATTTGTGTCGGTCTGCTGAGTATTGCCACCTCATCGGGGTTGGCTGACAGCAAGGAGCAGGCACTGGATCTTGATGTGCAGGATCTCAAGAAAGAGGTGCTGGCACTGAATCGCGAGCTGTTTCTACTCGAGGAAGAGCTCCTGTTCCCAGCGAATTCTCAGGTCGCATTGTTTGTCTCAATGGACATCGGCGATTTTTTCGCTCTGGACTCGGTACAGATCAAACTAAACGGTAAAGAGGTAGCCAACTACCTGTATTCAGAGCGCGAGGCAGAGGCATTGATTCGCGGCGGTGTACATCGCATCCATGTCGACAATCTCAAGGCGGGTGAGCACGAAATCGTCGCGTTCTTCACCGGTAAAGGTCCGCAGGGACGTGATTATCGTCGCGGCGCCGAAATGCGTTTCGAAAAAAACTTGGGTGCCAAATACCTCGAGCTGAGAATTTCTGATCGTCAAAGCAAGCTGCAACCTGAATTTCTGATTTCAGAATGGGAGTAACGCGACCTTGATCCGCATCATTGTCGTCTTCGTTCTGGCCGCACTGGCTTGGTTGCCGTCTCGAGCAGACATTGGCGATCCACTAGTCGTGCGTGACCCGTTGTATGGCGATGTCTTGTTCCATTTCTACACAGGCAATTATTTTGATGCATTGGTCCGATTGAGTGCGGCGCAACAGGCCGACAAACTCACCTTTCATGACGATGAGGCGGAGCTGCTGCGCGGTGGGTTACTGCTCTCTTACGGGCAACATACTGAAGCTGCGAGAGTGTTTGATCAGCTGCTAGCCGCCAATACCAGTCCCGAGACTCGCGACCGGACCTGGTTTTTTCTTGCCAAGATCCGTTATCAACGCGGCTTTGTAGCTGAGGCGGGGGCGGCTTTGGAGGCGATCGGGGATGATCTGCCGAAGGAGCTCGAAGCGGAGCGGCGCATGCTGCACTCGCAGGTGCTGATTAAACAAGCACGTTTCGCCGATGCGATCGAGTTACTGGATGGCTGGAAAGGGCCACGCGGCTGGATTGACTATTCACGTTACAACCTCGGCGTGGCGCTTGTGCGCGCCGGTGAGTTCGCCGAAGGTGCGCGTTGGCTGGACCGTGTCGGGCGCTTGAAAGACAAACGCGAAGAACTGCGCGCGTTGCGCGACAAAGCCAATCTTGCGCTGGGTTATACCTGGCTGCAAAACGAACAACCGGATTTAGCTAAACCGATCTTGCAGCGGGTTCGCCTCAACGGAGCCTTTTCGAGCAAGGCCTTACTGGGTGTTGGGTGGGCGGATTCCGATCGCGGTGATTATCGGCAAGCCCTGGTGCCGTGGACCAATCTTGCGCAGCGCAATTTACTGGATCCGGCGGTGCAAGAGTCATTGTTGGCGGTGCCTTATGCGTTGGGCAAACTCAACGCAACACGTCAATCCGCATCGCAGTACGAAGATGCCATCCGTGCATTCGACAATGAACAGGCAAGGCTGCGTACGGCGATAGACAATATCAACACTGGGCAAATGCTCGAGCGCCTGCTGACGTCCACCGAAGAGCGAAATGAAGATGGTTGGTTTTGGGAGCTGGAGTCACTGCCTGATGCGACGGAGAACCGCTATCTCTATCACCTGATGGCGACGCACCGTTTTCAGGAAGCACTGAAGAACTATCGGGATGTATTGCAATTGCGAGCAAATCTTGCGTCGTGGAAAGACCGTGTTCAGATATTCCGCAATATCATAGACACCCGTACTGCAGGCTACGCACAGCGCTTGCCACAAATCGAAAGTGTACTTGATCGGGCTGATCTCGATGCGTTGGACAGCGAACGTCAGCGATTACAGACAAGCCTGGATGAGATCGTTGCGCAAGCGGACGTCATTGCACTAGCACCAAAGCGACAGCAGCAACTCGATGCTGAGTTGCGAGATTTCACCGACCGGCCCGTACTGCGATATCGCTCCGCCGAGATCGATGACATCAAGACTCGACTGCGACTGATGCAGGGAGTTCTGCAGTGGCAAGCGGAAAAAGACTTCGATGCGCGAGTTTGGCACCAGCGCAAGCAAATCGGTGATATTCACAGAATTCTGGTGTCAGCCAAACGTGCACGTGCGGTCGTGGACGATACTCGCGTCAGCGAGCCAGAACGCCTGGTGGACTTCGATACTCGGGTGACGATGCTCACGCCACAGATTGATCAAATGCTGGTCAAGGTCGAGCGATCCCTGCAACGGCAACGCGACTATTTGCACGGTTTGGCGACCGAGGAGCTTGAAGCGCAGTACGCGCGGCTCGCAACCTACACGGTGCAGGCACGCTTCGCCTTGGCAGCCGTGTATGACCGGGCGACGGCCGCGAGCAACGATGCCGGGTCAACGGGAGCGCAGCCGTGAAGCTCGTCATTGCTATGTTGTTGTCTGCGTGGATCTGGCCATTCGGTAGTGATGCCGACAAAGGTGAGCCAACGATCAAGTCGCTGGAAGACACTCAGGTCGAGGTCAGCGAAGAGCAAGCCATCGAGAATTCCAGCGATCGAGCCCGCGAGAACTATCGACTGTTTCTGGAACTGGTAGGCGATGATCCGGATCTGGGTCCCGAGGCAATGCGGCGCCTGGCGGATTTGGAGCTCGAAGCCAGCGAGGCAGCGGAACTCGGCGCCAATATGCAGTCGATCATGATGTCGAGCTATGACGGTGCAGTCGATTTGTATGAACAGCTATTGCTGAAGTATCCCAACTATCCACGCAACGATCTGGTCTTGTATCAACTAGCTCGCGCGCATGAGAGCAGTGGTGAGATCGAGGCGGCATTGGTCACTTTGGATCGATTGGTCCGCGAATATCCCAACACGGTGCATTTGCGCGAAGCGCAGTTTCGGCGCGGCGAGATGTTGTTCGTCAAACGCCGTTACGCGGACGCAGAAACGGCTTACAAGCAGATCGTCGAAGCCGATGTGCCGGGTGAGTTTTATTTACAGTCGCTCTACAAACTGGGTTGGTCGCAGTTCAAGTTGGCAGCACATGAGGAGAGTCTGCCAGCCTTCTTTGCGTTGCTGGATTTGCGGCTCCTGAGCGGCGGCACCGATGGGGCACTCGAATTCACCCAGAACACGCGCAGGGCAGAGCGTGAACTGATTCAAGATACGCTGCGGGTGTTGTCGATCTCATTTTCCTACATGGACGGACCGGACAGCATTAATAGCTGGTTTGATGCGGCAGGTAGTGCGAAATACGAATCGGTGATTTACGCGCAACTGGGAGATTTGTATATCGGTAAGGAGCGCTTTGAGGATGCGACCAAAGCGTACCTTGCGTTTGTTTCTCGTCAGCCGTTACATCCGCATGCCCCGTATATGGAGATGCGCGTTATCGAAGCGTTCAAGCTGGCGGGTTTTCCAAGCCAGGTGCTGGCGGCGAAGGAGCAATTCGTCGAGCACTATGGAATGGATACCGACTACTGGCAGGCCAATAATCCGGCAGAGTTGCCCGAAGTCATTGCATCGCTGAAGCAAAATCTCACCGATCTGGCGCAGTACTATCATGCCCGCGCACAAAATCCGGAAGCACCGGCCAATGCGACGTTGGAGGAGGCGGAGAAGGCGGCGCTCATGGCGGCGAACGCGCAGCAAGACTACACGGCCGCGGCGCGCTGGTATCGCAAGTACCTCGACTATTTCCCAGGTCAGTCGGATTCGGCAAACACGAACTTTCTACTCGCCGAGATTTTGTTTGAAAGTCGTCGGTTTGATGAGGCGACCGCAGAGTACGAGCGCACGGCATACGACTACAATGTCCATGCACAATCCGCAGAGGCCGGTTACGCGGCGTTGTTGTCCTACCAACAACACGAACCGACCTTGCCGGCGGCGTCACAAGCCGAATGGCATGAGCGGTTCCTGCAAAGCTCATTGCGATTCGCAGACACGTTCCCGGCGCATCCACAAGTTGCTGCCGTCCTGACCGCCACCGCTGAGGATTTTTTCGCGCAAAATCGATTCGAGCAAGCAATCGATGTAGCGCAAAAGGTGGCCGCGATGCCACTGGAGCCTGATCCTGCGCTGACACGCTCAGCATGGACAGTGATCGCTCACGCGAACTTCGATCTTGAGCGTTACGAATCGGCGGAAGCGGCGTACTACCAGTTGCAGGCGCGCACGCCCGTTGCAGACACCGACGCACAGACGGAGGTGCGAGAGCGTATCGCCTCTTCAATTTACAAACAGGGTGAGATCGCCCGTGAGGCCGGCTTGATGGAAGCCGCAGTAGGTCACTTCATGCGTGTCGCCTCGGCGGTGCCTGAGTCACCCATTCGCGAGACCGCTCAGTATGATGCGGCCGCGGCATTGATCGCGATGGGTGCGTGGCAACGTGCCACGCCGGTGCTGGAGCAATTCCGGATGGATTTCCCCGACAGTGAGTTTGCCGATGAGGTCTCTCGCAGTTTGGCGGCTGGATATCTGGAAACCGGCGATTCCCTGCGTGCGGCCGGTGAATTTGAACGAATTGCTGATGATCCATTGATGAGTGCCGCGGAGCAGGAAGAAGCGTTGTGGCAAGCGGCACAGTTGTATGCCAAAGCCGGCAGTACCGAGCGCGAGCGGATCGCGCTTGAAACTGCGATCGTGCGCTACCCGGAGGCTTTCGACGATACGTTGGAGGCGCGCAGCCGATTAGCAGATATTGCAACGCAGCAGTCTCAACCTGCCGAGCGTGAACGCTGGTTACGAGCGATCGTCGATACCGATGCACAAGCAGGCGCTGCGCGTACCGATCGCAGTCGCTACCTGGCGGCGACGGCAACACTTGAGCTGATCGAGCCGGTGCGCAGTGCATTTGTATCACTGAAACTGACCGCACCACTGAAGGCGAGTCTCGCCAGTACCCGACAGTTGATGGAACAGGCGCTGGCCGCATACGGCAAGGCGGCCGATTACGGTGTGGCTGAGGTGACGACGGCGTCGACGTTCCGTATCGGTGAGATGTATCAGGTGTTCAGCAGCGATCTGATGGATAGCGAACGGCCGCCGGACCTGGATGCCGATGCACTAGAGCAGTACGACATCCTGCTTGAAGAGCAGGCCTTTCCGTTCGAAGAGCAGGCGATTGAAGTGTTTGAAGCCAATGCGGCGCGCGCAGCAGACGGTGTCTACGATCAGTGGGTGCAGCAGAGCTTTACCGCGTTGGCGACGTTAATGCCGGCACGCTATGCAAAGTCAGAAAAAAGCGAGACGAGCCTTGCGCTATATAACTAGACACTGTCGTTGGTTCGTAACGATCGCGGCGTTGATGGCGCTTGGCGGTTGTGCCAGTGCGCCAACCTTCAAGAGCAATGCGCCTGCGCCAGCCGTAAACACGGCGCGTACGCCGGTGGTTGTTGGTGATATCGATCCTCTGGTGCAGCAGGAATACGACAACGCGCTGACATTGATGTCTGTCGAGGACTACGACGGCGCGGCGCAAATTTTGCAGCCCTTTGTTGCGCGACACGCAGAGTTTCCGGCTGCGGCAACACTGCTCGCCGTCGCGCTTCGTAAGACGGATCGCGTGCAGGCCGCCTTCGACATCGCACAGCAGACGGTTGCGCTGTATCCGGACTACGCGCCGGCACTGAACGAAGTTGGCATTTTGCATAGAGAACGGGGTGAGTTCGAGCAATCGGAGGCCGCTTATTTGAAGGCCGTCACAGTTCGGCCTGACTACGCG
>JBCCZN010000159.1:0-6541 GCA_039187375.1 Pseudomonadota bacterium | reverse complement strand
GCTCGATCTTCAAGACCCTGCTCAGCAAAACCGCGCGCGATCATATAATTCACAACCAGCCAGATCGGGCCGCGCCAATAACGCACGGCATCAAAGCGGGCATCCTCTGGATCGTGGCTGGGTACGGTGAACTGGGCAAGCGTGCTGATCCGCGTCCAATGCGCACCCATCTTCGCGCGCTGCGCCTCCGTGCCTGCATCAGCATAGGCATACAGAAACGACACGCTGGCTACATTGCCAGTGCTATTGCCAGTGATGAGATCGCGCGAACAAAACGCACCAATGTCTTCATCCCATAAATATTGGACGCCGTCTTCCAGTGTCTGGGTGTGCTGCTGCAACTCTCCCAGACAATCGGTGTGCCCGGTTTGTGCGGCGAGAAACTCAAGATCACGACAGGCGCGCAACAACACGAACGTCATCCCCGGATCAGCCACCCGGAAGGGGCCTTGCCGACAGATTTTTTCATGGTCCCAGCCCGTCGAGACACCGTATTGCACCAAGGCAATATAGCGATCGTAATCTTCCTTGGTCGGTCGCATGCTCGCATCGGCGTGTTGCAAATCCCGTCGCGTGTACTCGCCCACACCCTCGGTGTCGATGACCTTGGCCGCCGCGTCCCAGTCCGGAGAATTATCGCGACCACTTTCCCATGGGTGTGTCACCAACACCGCACCCTCGGCCACACGAAAATGGTGCAACCACTGATGCCACCGAATCAGCGCCGGCACCATGGCGGCGATGCGTTCACGAATCGCCGGATCCTGACTGCGCGTCCATAGGTCGCGCATCACCGTGGCGGCGACAGGCGGCTGGGTAATGCCAGACGACGGCAACGGACCGCCCGCCTGCCAGACCGACGGGCCTGGAAAATACTCCGGATCGTCGCGCCGGAAAATAATGTGCGGCACCAGGCCGTCGTCCCACTGCGCCTCGAACAACGTCTCCAGCTCATCGCAGGCACGCGATTCATCAAACGTCGAAAATCCCAATGCAACGAAAACGGAATCCCAGTTCCACTGATAGGGATAGAGCCCGGCGGTGGGCACCGTATAACCGCCACGGTCGTTAGCTCTGAGGATGGCCTGCGCCTTCGCAGTAATGTCTTGCTTGTTCAACCTGTCACTCCTCGACCGAGTCTATCAGGATGATTCTGATGTCATTGATGTTGGTGCGCGTCGGCCCTGTGATGACGAGCGCGCCCAGTGCTTCAAATAGCGGATAGGAATTGTTCGTCTTGAGCGCATGCGCAGCGTCCAGTCCGAGTTCTTGCGCCAGACGTAGCGAACTCGGCCCAATATACCCGCCTGCGTTGTCCTCCGAACCGTCGATGCCATCGCTATCACAGGCAATCGCCTCAATACCTTTAGCACCATTCAGTCCAATCATCAGACTGGTTAGATACTCAAGGTTGGGACCACCTTTGCCATCGTCACCACCCATCGTCACGGTCAATTCGCCGCCGGAGATCAACATCACACGGCAACCCTGCTTGCGATAGTCCAAAGCCATTTCTGCGTGCGCAGCGCCGACCTCACGCGCCTCACCTTCGATGCGATCGCCGAGCATGACGCTCTCCCAACCGGCCTGCGCCGCGGCATCTGCTACCGCCGCCAAGGCCATCGCGGCGGTAGCCGCGACCTCAACACGATGATCAACGACCGTTGGCGTCTCGCTCGCAAGAATCGCCGGCTCAATCTCGGCAAGATCCGGATACGCACATCGCGCCAGAATGTCGATTGCCTGGCCAGCCGTGGCCGTGGATTCAATCGACGGCCCGGAGGCAATATCTGCCGGCGCATCCCCGACCACATCGGAGATGACAATCGTCAACAGATCATCGGTGCCCGCGACGCTTGCCAGCCCACCGCCTTTGATGCGCGACAAACGCTTGCGCACACAGTTGATCTCATCGATGGGTGCACCGCTTCGCAACAGAAATTTGGTGATGGCGCGCTTGCGCTGTGCGCTGATCCCCTCGATCGGTGCGCACAATAATGCGGAGCCACCGCCCGACATCAAAAACACAACCCGATCATCTGGTCCGCATTGGGCGGCCATCGCCAGCATTTTTTGTGCGGCAACCTCGGACTGCGAATCGGGCACCGGATGTCCGGCCTCGATCACCTCAATATCACCGGTGCTGCCTTGTGCACCGTGACCATAGCGGGTGACCGCAAGGCCTTGTACCTCGCCCTGCAAATGCGCATCTGCCACCGCCGCCATCTCGGCGGCGGCCTTACCGGCGGCAAACACATACGTGACACCCTTCGGCGCTTCTGGTGGCAAGAGCGATGGCAGCACCGTTTGCGGATGACAGCAACGCACTGCCTTGGCAAACAGTTCGCGCAACAATCGCTCGTGCGCAGCCTCAGTGGCGGTCACGAAACGAACCACCCCTTCGCTCCCTGCAGCGATACGCTGATCAACACAATCAAACCAAATACACCGGTTAGCACCAGCGCGTAGCGGGCTTTGACACCACCGCTCACCTCTGTATCGCGCGTATCCGTCATTGCTGTGATCTCAGCTGGCTTGGTTAGCCCACTGACGATCAATGCGACCACTGTCGTTAACACCAAACCGATGAAGTTCCACCACATCCAGAAAATCTCCGGATGTGCCTTCCATAGATACAGATTGAAAAACGCGCCGATCAGCAAGCCGCTGCTTGCCCCCGCACCATTCACACGACGCGTCAGCATACCCAACAGGAACACCGCGAGAATCGGTCCGTACAACGCCGAGCCAACCTTGTTAATTGCCTCGATCACCGTTGGCGCGATGGAGCCTGCGAATAGCGACATGATCAAAATGGCGATGCCCCAGAATATGGATACACCTCGTGCCAACAACACATCACCGCGCTCGGACTTTGGCTTATAGCCCAGCACCTGCAAATCGACCATGGTCACCGCGGCCAGTGAATTGACCGCCGAGCTCAGCGACGACATCGCGGCCGACATGATGGCCACCAGCAGCAACCCGATCACACCGTGCGGCAGATGCTCGATGATAAAAATCGGCATCATGTAATCAGGCTTATCGGCCGGGATACGTGCTATCAACTCGGGGTTTTGCATGAACGCCACGCCGACGATGAGTCCGGCAAAGCAATACAACAACACCAGCGGAAAGCGCAGTAGCCCATTGGCCAACAGCAACACGCGCGTCTCTTTCAACTCGCGTGCCGAGATGATCCGCTGTGCCTGCGTCTGATCGCAGCCGTAATACGAGGCATACAACACGAAGCCACCAAACAGCATCGGCAAGAAGCCAAACTCATCGCCGCTAAAACCAAACGAATCGAAATTGACGGCCACCAGTCGCTGCGGATCGACATCGCGCCAGAAGGCTTCCAGTCCGCCGATTACGCCCAGCGCATAAACGGTGACCAGCAATAGCCCGCCGAAGATCAACACCATCTGAATAGCGTCGCCGTACACGACCGCCTTCATACCGCCGGATGTTGAATAGACCAGCGTGATCACACCGACGACGATCAGCGATTGCCATAACGGAATGCCGAGCACCGCCTCAAGGATAAGTCCCATGGCGTAGACCATGATGCCGGTGGAGAACGAGCGCACGATCTGGAACGAGACGCTGACGATGATGCGGGTCGCACGACCAAATCGTTTGTCGAGAAATTCATAGATGCTGACGACACCGGCCCGATACAGCGCCGGCGCAATGACAAACATCACCAGAATCATCGCCAGCGGCAGCGCCAGCTCATAGGTGAGCCATTTGAGTCCGCCGCCTTCGCGTAAGCCAACAAAGGCCGGCGCCGAGACGAAGCTAATCGCCGATAGCTGTGTCGCCATCGTCGAGAGTGTCAGCGGAAACCAGCCCATGCTGCGACCGCCAAGGAAATAGTCTTTCTTTGAAGATTGATCGCGCAACCAATAGCCAAACCCCAACAGGCCGGCGAGATAAAGCGCAACAACGATGTAATCCAGTGTGTTCATTCGGCAGCCCCCCGCGTGCCTTCGAACCTGCAAGATGCAACACGGCCAGCCCTCATCGGGGGACGGGGGCTGGCCGGGTCACACAGACCTAGATCCGTAAGGGTCTAGAAGTCGTAGGTCAGACGCAACATCGTGCGTCGTGGCAGGATCGGACGACCAACGAAGAACTGCGCCGGTTGACCAGACTGCGCATTACCCTGACGTGGCGAGCCTTCGGTAATACCTTGCTCGTCGGTCAGGTTAAAGATATGCGCGCTGACACGAAGCGCAGAACCACTGTCGAATTCGAAGCGATAACCCGCTTCGAGCCGCACCAGGTTGTACGAATCCAGCTTCACTGTGTTGCTGTCGTTGGCGAAGTTGTCGCCGTGATAGTTGTGATACAGCGCCGCATCGAAGTTGTTGTAGTTGAACTTGACTGCCGTGTTCGCCATTTCAGTTGGCTGACGACGCAGCTCATTGCCTTCGATTGCCGGGTTGCTGTCTACCTTAGTGAACTCGTGATCACGCAACGTGACGTTGGCCATCAGCGTGAAGTAGTCATTCAGGTAGTAAGAGATGCTGGCCTCAACACCCAACGCTTCGGTCGACTGCAACGAGACGAACTCGATGATGTTGCCGGGGTTGTTGGGGTCGTTCTGGAAGTCGACGTTACGACGATCGTCCAGCGTGGTGTAGAAGAAGGTCGCATAACCGTCCCAACGGTCATAGCTGAACTTCACACCCGCTTCCAGCGTATCGATGATCTCGCCTTCGTATGAAGCCAGATCGCCATTGGCGTTGAACGGCACACTGCGCACCTGCGGGAAGAAGTAACCGCGCGAGAAGTTCGCGTACAGATTGACTTCATTGTTCAAACGGAACAGACCGCCTGCTGAGACGGCCCACTCAGTCGTGCTGACATCGCCAGTAGTGACCGAGCCATCGGTGAAGCTGACGTTCTCCAACAGATCGTTGACCAACGGATCGTTGCCGGTCTGGAACGATGCGGTGTTGAACTGCGTGACGGTGCCGTCCAGGCGCTCAACACGAGCACCAAAGTCGAACGCCCAGCGGTCCATTTCGATCTGATCAGCAACATAGAACGCAGTACGCTTGGCGCCACGTTCACGATTGCCAACCAAGCCGTTCGCGTTCGCCAAGCCGTTTTGCGTCCACTGGTAGTTGGAGCCTGGTGTCGCAACCAGGTTGCCAGCAGCGTCTTCGGCCACATCGTTCAGCGTCACGTTCACCAGTTTCGGTGCGTTGCGGAAATCGCCCAGATAGGTCGTGATGTAGTTCAGATCATCTGCACGCGAATCGGAATAGAAACCACCGATCGTCAGTGCATGCGTCGTATCACCGACCTCGAACAGACGACCGACACTCACCTCACCGGAGAAGTCGGTGGCATCACGCCAGCGATCCAGTGTGCGGTTGCCGAACAGCAGGTAATCGGTCGGCAATGCCTGACCGGTTTCAGCGAACGTGAATACGGCATTGCTGGCGAAGGCACCCAGACCACGGTTGGTCAGGTACTCCGCTTGCGTTTCCGGTGTGTTCGGGCCGATCGCATCGCCATCGAGGAACAGGTTGAACTGGTGATCGTAGCGCGCATAACGCACTTTCGCGTTCAGGCTCCAATCATCGTCCAGGTCTTTTTCCAGCACGGCGGCCAGAGACGTACCCTTGGTGACGACACCGTCGCCGATCGGTGTGGTGAAACGGCCATCCGGCGTGGCATACGACAAGCCCACCGCCTCGCGGGTGTTCATCGTAAACACTTCATTGCCATCGTTGCCGCTAACGCGCTCACGGCTGTTGCCATCCACCGGCAGCGGCAAGAAGAACTGCACGCTGTCGTCGATCATCTGACCGTAGAACGTGAACGAGCCACTGCCATCATCGAATTCGTGCTTCAGGTTGCCGCGAATCTGATAACCCTTGCTGTCCAGACCAGAATCCAGCGGGCCTTCATCAACACGATAGAAACCCGAAACGGCGTAGAACGTGTTTGAGTCAGCACCACCCAGCGGACCGCTGTAGTAGTAGTCGGTGCGCATGCGACCTTCTTCGGCAACCTCAACCTGCAGCGTGCCCTCGGGCTCTGCCGAACCGGTTTTGCTGATGTAGTTGATGATGCCGGCGACCGAACCCGGACCGAACAGGTTCGACACACCACCACTGACGAATTCTGAACGCTCGATGCCCAGATCGTTGCGGTAGAACACGTCAAACGCCGATGAGTTCAAACCAAAGGTGGAATACGCCGGCATGCCATCGTAAAGCAGCGGTGTGAATGAGAACTGACCACCAGATGGCAGAGCGCGATGGAAGACGTTGGTCGCAACCTCACCACCACCACCTTCGGCGCTCACGCCGGGTAGCTGTGTCAGAATGTCCGCCTGACTGGATGAGGAAAAGGCACGAATGTCTTCATCTGAAAACTGCGTGACCGTTTGCGGTGTCTCAAAGACGGTACGCGCTGTCGATACACCGGTACCGGTGACAACGATCTCATCAATGACGTCGTCATCAGATGACTCAGAGTCCGTTTGAGACAGCGAAATGACAGGCGCCGAACAACCCAG
>JBCCZN010000158.1:0-6584 GCA_039187375.1 Pseudomonadota bacterium | reverse complement strand
CCAGTACACCGCGCGCGCGCTTCAACAAACCGCCGGTGCGCTCCTTTTGGCGCTCAAAGCGCAGCGTCGGCAGCGTCACCTCACGGGTGTAGTCACGCAGTACGTGCATGCGATTTACGATGATCGCACGCAAGGTGTCGAGGCTGACATCCTGTTGCGAGCGCTGACGCTCGGGTTGCGGTGCCACTTTGTTGACTTTGGCAAGGCCGAGCGCCTTAAAGATCTGGATGTACAACCAGCCAATATCAAACTCCCACGGTTGCAGCGAGAACTTGGCTGAGGTCGGGAATGCATGGTGATTGTTGTGCAACTCCTCGCCACCGACGAAGATGCCGATCGGAGTCAGATTAGTCGCAGCATCGTCACATTCGAAATTACGATAACCGGTGTGATGACCCAGACCGTTGATCACGCCCGCGGCGAACACCGGCATGGTCGCAAACTGAATCGCGATCAAAATGATCCCCGGCACGCCGAACAGGAACAGATCGAAGAACACCCATAGGATGATGCCGCCCCACGGAAAGCGCGAATAGATGTTGCGCTCAATCCAGTCATCGGGCGTACCGCGGCCGTACTTTTTCATCGTCTCTTCGTTCGAGGATTCTTCCTTGTACAGCTCAGCGCCTTCCAGCAGAACCTTTTTCAGCCCATACACTTTGGGGCTGTGCGGATCGTCTTCAGTCTCACAAAACGCGTGATGCTTGCGGTGAATGGCAACCCACTCGCGGGTCAACATGCCCGAGGTGCACCAGATGTAGAAGCGGAAGAAATGGCGCAGCGCCGGGTGCAACTCAATGGAGCGATGCGCCTGATCGCGATGCAAATACAAGGTCACCGCCATCATCGCTATTTGCATCATAATCAGGGCGGCAATCACCAGGCCCCAGAAGTCCAGCTTCAACAAGCCGCCGTACAGGTTCTGCATAAAGAACTCGATCACAAAATTTCCTTCCGGCAAGGCCGTTGTTATAGCACCCAAGACCTGCAAGTATCGCAAAAACACCCCGACAGCGGAACCACCGTTATGCTGCGCTTGGCACAGGCCATACCAACTGTGCGACAGTTCACGCTAGCGGCGACTAGGCGCAGCAACTTGAATCCAGATGCCTGAACTACCAGAAGTCGAAACCACGCGACGCGGCGTATCCCCGCATGTCGTCGGCCGAGAAATCGTTGACGTTATTGTGCGCCAGCCCCGTTTACGCTGGCCGGTGCCCAAAGATTTGAAGCAAATATTGGTCGGACAGGGGCTTAGCGATGTACGCCGACGCGCCAAATACCTGTTGCTGGATGTCGAGCGCGGCAGCGCCATGGTGCATCTGGGCATGTCCGGTCGATTGCAGGTAGTCGAACGGCAACATCCACCGCGCAAGCACGATCATGTCGACATCGTCTTCGATAATGCGCTTGCATTGCGACTTCATGACCCGCGCCGATTTGGTGCTGTACTGTTCTCGGCCACCCCGGATAGCCACCCCTTGATCGCTCACCTTGGCCCGGAGCCGTTATCCGAAGCGTTTGATCCTGACTATCTCTATACCGTCAGCCGCTCGCGCAAACAGGCGATCAAGACGTTCATCATGAATGCGCAGGTCGTCGTGGGTGTGGGCAACATCTATGCCAGCGAGGCGCTGTTCATCGCCGGGATTCACCCGCTGCGGCAGGCCGGCAAACTGTCGCGACCGCGCATGGCGAAATTGGTCGCGGCGATCAAGACCGTGTTAACCCGTGCGATTGCCGCCGGCGGCACAACGCTGCGGGATTTCTACGGTGGTGATGGCAGTCCGGGCTACTTTACCCAGGAACTGGCTGTCTACGGCCGTGCCGGCGAGCGTTGCACAACCTGCGAGAAAACCGTGACACAACGGGTGATCGGACAACGCTCCAGCTTTTATTGCACCCAGTGCCAGCGCTAGCGCCTTTAGTTGCCGCACTTCACCTTGAGCGCATCGCGAACCTTGCCGGATACAAACTGACTGACATCGCCACCAAGAATGGCAATCTCGCGCACGAGTGTTGATGAGATGTAGGAGTATTTGTCCTGCGGTGTCAGGAATGCGCTCTCGACCTCGGGCACCAAATGGCGATTCATGTTTGCAAGCTGAAACTCATACTCGAAATCGGTCACCGCGCGCAGGCCGCGCACCAGCACCGACAGACCATTGTCACGCGCAAACTCGATCGTCAAACCGGTGTAGCCGGTGACGGTGACATTATCGATGCCGCGAAGCACATGACGCGCCAGCTCAACGCGCTCACCGAGTGTGAACATTGGCGCTTTGCCGGGATTGGCGGCAACCGCAACGACAACGCGCTCGAACATCTTGGCCGCGCGCCGCACAAGGTCCTCATGACCATGGGTGATTGGATCAAAGGTGCCCGGATACATGGCAGCAATATTTGACACGTTCTCGCTCTCCGTTCAGGACGTCAGTCGATAGAGGCCGAATACGACCTGACCCGCCTGTTGTTGTTTTTCCATCGCCAAGCCCTCGGGCTGCATCGCCCGGCCGACCGGCTGCTCCAGATAAACCCGCGCCCCGTCGCGAAGCCAGCCACGCGCGACCAACAGTGTACACAAATGACCCATGCGGTCATCGGCGAACGGTGGATCAAGAAACACCAGATCAAACGGTGGCGTGGCCTGTTGCCGATCCAGCCAGTGGTAGGCATCCGCGCGCACGATTTCGGTGCATTTGTCATCTGGTCCAGCCAACATCTTGGCCGCCACCTGCATTGCGGCAATCGCGGCCGGTTGCTGCTCCAGTAATACCGCGCGCGCGGCGCCGCGAGACAGCGCTTCAAACGCCAAGGCACCAGTACCCGCGAAGGCATCCAATACACGCGCGCCCTCGATCCGAGGCTGCAACCAATTAAACACCGTCTCACGGACGCGATCCGGTGTCGGACGCAGCCCATCGAGCGCGGCCACGTCAATCATGCGCCGACGCCACTGGCCGCCGATGATGCGTACGCGTTGGTTTTTTGCTGCCTTGGCCACACCGCTATGTTAGCCGCGACGATTGCAACGCGAAAACCTGCACGGCAATTGCTAGCATAGGCGTCGACCAACCGACGGCGCACAATGGACGACGCAAAACCCAAAACTGGCTTTATCACTCGACTGCGTGCGCGCCTCAATCAGGGTGATTCCTGGCTCACTCGCGACATCACCGAGTTCATGCCCGGCGGGCAAATTGACGAGGAGGTGCTGGAGGAGATCGAAACCCGTCTGATCATGGCGGATGTAGGTGTCGAGACAACCGAAAAGGTCATGGTCAGTCTGAACAAATCGCTGGCGCGCCGCGAGAAAAAAGACCAGGCCGCGTTGCAGGACGGCTTGCGCAAGACCCTGTCTGACGTGTTGCAACCGGCCGAACGGCCACTGGTGATCGGTGCGGCACGACCGTTTGTGCTGCTGATGGTCGGCGTTAACGGCGCGGGCAAGACCACCACGGCCGGCAAGCTCGCCAAGAAACTTCAGGCCGACGGTTTGTCGGTCATGCTCGCAGCAGCCGATACCTTTCGTGCCGCTGCCGTCGAGCAGCTGCAGGCGTGGGGTGAGCGCAACAACGTTCCCGTCATCGCTCAGACCAGTGGCGCCGACCCGGCCGCCGTGGTGTACGACGCGATGAGTGCGGCCAAGGCGCGCCAAATCGATGTGCTGATTGCCGATACCGCCGGTCGCCTGCAAAACCAGCAGGGACTGATGGACGAGCTGGCCAAGGTGAAACGCGTGATTGCGCGTCACGATGAGAGTGCGCCGCACGAGACGATGCTGGTGATCGACGGCAGCCAGGGGCAAAACGCGCTGCAGCAGGCACGTGATTTTCACACAGCGCTGACGCTGACCGGCATTACCGTCACCAAACTGGATGGCAGCGCCAAGGGCGGCATCCTGTTGGCCATAGCGGATCAGCTCGGCCTTCCCGTACGCTTCATCGGCGTCGGCGAGCATATTGACGACATGCAGCCGTTCGAGGCAGATACCTTTGCCCAAGCATTGCTGGGTGATTCGGTTAGTTCGGGTGGCTCGTCATGATCCATTTTGATGCGGTCACAAAACGCTATCCGGGCGGCCACGACGCATTGAAGCGAATCAACCTCAACATTGATACCGGCGAGCTGGTGTTCGTGACCGGGCATTCAGGCGCCGGCAAAAGCACGCTGCTCCGACTGATCGCACTGATCGAAAAACCGACCCGGGGTCAGCTGTTGGTCGATCAGCGCAGCACACGCGGCATTTCGCGATGGGCGCTGCCGGCTTACCGGCGCGACATTGGCATGGTGTTTCAGGATCACAAACTTCTGTTCGATCGCAGCGTGTTCGACAACGTCGCATTGCCGCTGGTCATAGCAGGCTTTAACCACCGCGACATCGGCAAGCGCGTGCGCGCTGCACTGGACCAGGTCGATTTGCTGCATAAGGAAAAGCAGCGGCCAGTTACGTTGTCGTCCGGTGAACAACAACGTGTGGGCATTGCGCGCGCAATCGTGGCGCGACCACGCATTGTCATCGCCGATGAGCCCACCGGAAACCTCGACCCGGAACTCTCGCGCGGCATCATGCAGCTGTTTGAGCGCTTCTGCGAGGTCGGTGTCACGATGGTAATCGCCTCGCACGATTTGGCGCTAATCGATCAGATGGGTCATCGACGTCTGTCGCTCTCACAAGGCGAGTTAATTCATGACACCGCCAGCCTGACTAACACCCAACCGCTGTTTGCCGACTGATGGGCGCTTACCTCTCACGTCACCTGCAGGTGCTGATCGGATCGCTGGGCAAGCTGGTCGAAAACCCACTCGGCACATTCGCCACCGTGTTGGTCATCGGCATCACACTGGCGTTGCCCGCCGCGCTGCACCTGTTGGTCAAGAATGCGCTGGTCGCGACCGGGGGCTGGCAAGGCGCCAGCGATTTTTCGGTGTATCTGAAGATGGACACCGAAGAGACCAAGGCGCGAGCACTCGCGACGCTGCTGGAGGCTCGAGCCGATATCGCATCGGTGGTTTTGGTGACGGCGGATGACGCGCTGGCACAGTTTGCCGCGCAATCCGGTTTTGGCGATGCCATCGGTGCGCTGGAGGACAACCCACTGCCGCACCGCTTCAACATTCGCCCGTTGTCCGGCCTGGGCGTCGAAGCCAGTGCATTGCTGCAGGAGGAGCTGCAAAATCTGGCGGAAGCCGATGTGGTACAGCTGGATACTGAATGGGTTGCGCGACTGCAGGCGGGCCTCAATGTTGCAACCCGCGTTATTCTGATCGCAGGTGCCACGTTTGGCATCGGCCTGTTGGTCATCATCGGCAATACGATTCGGCTGGATATCCAGAATCGCCGCGATGAAATCGAAATCATGCAGTTAATAGGCGCTTCCGATGCGTTTATTCGTCGACCGTTTCTGTATACCGGACTGTGGTACGGACTTGGCGGCGGCATGCTGGCGCTGGTGTTGCTGGCGGTGATGTTGGCGCTGTTAAGCGGCCCCGTCGGTCAGCTGGCCGGCACCTATGGCAGTAGCTGGGCACTGGTCTGGTTGAACTGGACCGAGGTGGGTGCTGTAGTGGGCAGTGGTGTTGCGCTGGGCCTGGCGGGCGCCTGGCTCGCCACGACACGGCATATGCGCCGGATCGACCCAACCTGAGCCTTAAAGATCCGCGGCTCATTGCCGCTTACCATAATACGGGAACTTACCCCGGGGTTAGCACTCTAATACTCCGAGTGCTAAAATTACGTCATAAATGGATGGGAACCCCGGTCTAATCGACTGTATCCCGCAAGGTAACAGAAATCATGTCCACAGCTATCGCATTGAAAAATCAGGAATTAATGTTAGCCGGTCCGGTTGGCAGCCTTGATGCGTATATTCAGGCTGTCAGCGCTGTGCCGGTGCTCACCAAGGAGCGTGAGCAGGAACTGGCGCGCGAATACCTCGACAACGAGAATCTGGACGCCGCGCGCGAGCTCGTTCTGGCGCACCTGCGTTTCGTCGTGCATATCGCCAAAGGCTACAGCGGCTATGGCCTGCCGGTTGGCGATCTGATTCAGGAAGGCAATGTCGGCCTGATGAAAGCGGTCAAGCGCTTCGACCCGAACGTTGGCGTACGCCTGGTGTCATTCGCAGTGCATTGGATCCGTGCCGAAATTCACGAGTTCGTACTGAAGAACTGGCGCGTCGTCAAAGTGGCGACAACCAAGGCGCAGCGCAAGCTGTTTTTTAACCTGCGCAAAGCCAAGAAAAACCTGAGCTGGTTATCTCACGAAGAGACCTTGGCGGTGGCCAAGGATCTGGGTGTGAATCCGAGTGAAGTGACGGAGATGGAGAAGCGGCTATCAGCGCGCGATGCCACCTTCGATCTGTCGGCTAGCGACGATGACGAAAAGACATTCGCACCGGCGGCGTTTTTAGAAAGCGAACATGCTGATCCGGCTGAACTGGTTGAAGCCTCCGATTGGCAGGCCGACGCCAGCGCACGTCTTGCCAGCGCATTGGTTGATCTGGACGATCGCAGCCGCGACATCTTGCAGATGCGTTGGCTCACCGACAACAAATCGACACTGCACGAGCTCGCGGATCGTT
>JBCCZN010000157.1:0-6612 GCA_039187375.1 Pseudomonadota bacterium | reverse complement strand
GTTTCCGATTATTGATGAGATCGATGCCGAGCAGGCAATTACGCTGCCGTCGTCGGTGCTGCACCGATTGCTGGCGAAAACCTATTTCGCTATGGCGC
This sequence comes from Pseudomonadota bacterium, assembly GCA_039187375.1. Taxonomy (GTDB): domain Bacteria; phylum Pseudomonadota; class Gammaproteobacteria; order Steroidobacterales; family Woeseiaceae; genus CALBPI01. Next base: position 6,514 of record JBCCZN010000157.1, on the reverse strand, counting down.
AGCAGGACGTGCGCTATTACTTGAATGGTCTGTTGTTGGAAACAGACGCTAAAATGGTGCGTGCTGTAGCAACGGATGGTCATCGGCTCGCATTGTGCGAAAGCGAACTAGGAGATGACACCAGCATGGAAGCGAGACAGGTTATCGTGCCGCGTAAAGGAGTACTGGAGCTTCAACGTCTGGTGGCCGGAGACGGTCCGGTCAGCATCTCGATGGGACGTAACCACATTCGTGTTGAAATTGGCTCTATTCGCTTTACCTCAAAACTGATCGACGGCCGATTCCCTGATTATCAGCGTGTAATCCCTGACGACGTGCAAAATCACTTGACGACAGATCGGGAGGGACTGCGTAACGCTTTGCAGCGCGCTGCGATTTTCTCGAATGAAAAATATCGCGGGATTCGTCTGGAAATTCGCGATAGTGGTGCCAAGATTATGGCGCACAACCCGGAACAGGAAGAGGCTGAAGAAGAGGTTGAAGTTGAGTATTCTGGCGACGACATTGAAATTGGCTTCAACGTCAATTACTTGCTGGATGCGCTGGGCGCCGTAGACGGGGAGTCAGTGCGGCTGAGTCTTCGGGACGCCAACAGTAGTTGTCTGATCACGATTCCGAAAATTGATACATCGGACTGTAAATACGTGATCATGCCGATGCGGCTTTGATCCTAGACGAACTTAGGATTCAGCAATTCCGTCTGATTCAGGCGGCAACCCTGACATTCGAGCACGCAACCAGCGCGGTGATCGGTGCAAATGGTGCCGGCAAGACTAGCGTGCTGGAAGCGGCTTATTTTTTGTCTCGAACGCGATCTTTTCGTCAATCACGTAGCGATCGTTTGATCCAGCACGGGACCTCGAAACTCACGTTATTCGGCCGCACAACTACCCAAAATCGATCGCACCGACTAGGGGTGTCGGTGACTCAGGGCAGCGGTACAGAAATTCATCTAGACGGCGGGAGGGTGGATAGTGCCGCCGAAATTGCCGGTATTTTGCCGGTGCAGGTCCTAGAGCCAGAATTGCATCGATTGATCTCGGAGGGCCCGGAACTCAGGCGTCGCTTTATCGACTATGGCGTGTTCCACGTGGAACCGACTTTTCTAGATAGTTGGCGCCGGTATCGACAAGCGTTGAAACAACGTAATGCTGCATTACGCATGCATCAGGGACCTGCGGCACTAAAAGCGTTTGAACCTGCTCTGATTGAAGCGGGGGGGGTCGTAGACGGGCTGCGCATGGGCTACGTCAATCTGTTGGCACCGCATATTCGTGAGGAGGCCGCAGCATTGGGACTGAATGATATTGACGTCAGTTATCGGCCTGGTTGGCAGGGGTCGACTAATTTTGCGGAAGCGCTCGAAGCGGCGGCCGCTCGCGATGCGCACAATGGGACTACGACGGTTGGCCCGCACCGTGCGGATCTGAGGATTCGCTGGCGCGGGCGGGCGGCGCGGGAACAGGTATCCCGGGGACAGCAAAAATTATTGGCGGCCAGCTTGGTCTTGGCGCAATCACGGTTGCTGGCATCAGTGAACCAGACCGGTATTCTGCTATTGGTCGATGATCCGGCAGCGGAACTGGATAGTCGATCCCTCGAGGCGTTGATGGCGAGGGTGTTGACGGTACCCGGGCAACGGATCATCACTGCGATCGATGCATCGCGTAGTGGTTTGCCGGACGATTGCCCCCAATTTTCGATTACGGAGGGCGTCCTGAGTTGAGTTGTGGTTCCACGTGGAACCTCATTCTCAAGTGTTGTAGCGCTAGCCAAAAACCCTGCGGATATCAGGCCTGAGGGTCCATTAGTGGTATCATTGGGGATCGATTTTTGACTTGGCATGCCATGACCCAGCAATACGATTCCAGCAATATTAAAGTCCTCAAAGGCCTTGAAGCCGTTCGTAAACGGCCGGGTATGTATATTGGTGACACCGATGACGGTACTGGCCTGCACCACATGGTGTTCGAGGTTGTCGACAATTCGATTGACGAGGCGCTGGCAGGACATTGCGACACGATTACCGTGACCATCCATGATGATGGATCGGTGTCGGTTCAGGATGACGGCCGTGGCATACCGGTTGATATGCACCCCGAGGAGAAACGCTCAGCTGCCGAGGTCATCATGACGGTGCTGCATGCAGGCGGTAAGTTTGATGACAACTCCTACAAAGTCTCGGGCGGTCTTCACGGCGTGGGGGTGTCGGTAGTTAATGCACTGTCAGACAAGCTGCAACTGACTATTCGTCGTGAAGGTGGCGTGCATCGGCAGATCTATCATCTGGGTGAGCCGGAAGCACCGCTGGCGCGTATCCGGGACACCGAGAAAAACGGTACCCATCTGCGATTCTGGCCTAGCGATACGATCTTTACCGATACCGAGTTTCATTACGACATTCTGGCCAAGCGCTTGAGAGAGCTGTCTTTTCTGAACTCCGGTGTGCATATAGAACTGGTCGATGAACGTAATGATCAACGCGATGTGTTCCGCTACGAGGGCGGTATTAGTGCGTTTGTAGAACATCTGAATCGTAACAAGACACCGATTCACGATCAGGTATTCCATATCGAAACCGAACGCGACGATGTCACCGTTGAGGCGGCGATCCAGTGGAACGATGGTTATGCAGAGAATATGTACTGCTACACCAACAACATTCCCCAACGCGACGGCGGCACGCATATGGCCGGCTTCCGCTCGGCGCTGACGCGTACATTGAATACCTATATTGAAAAAGAGCTGGCGACGAAAAAAAATGTCACAACGCCATCTGGTGACGATGCACGTGAAGGTATGACGGCAGTGTTATCAGTCAAAGTGCCGGATCCGAAATTCTCGTCACAAACCAAGGACAAGCTCGTATCCTCAGAGGTGAAGGGCATCGTTGAGTCGGCAATGTCCGGGGCGCTGGAGGAATTTCTGCTCGAGAACCCGCCGGCTGCTAAAGCAATTGTGGCGAAGATTATCGACGCCGCTCGTGCGCGTGAGGCGGCTCGAAAAGCCCGTGAGATGACTCGCCGCAAAGGTGCGCTTGATATCGCTGGTTTACCGGGCAAGCTGGCTGACTGCCAGGAGAAAGATCCGGCGTTGTCGGAGTTGTTCCTGGTAGAGGGGGACTCGGCTGGCGGATCTGCCAAGCAGGGTCGGGATCGTCGCACGCAAGCGATCCTTCCATTGAAAGGAAAAATACTGAATGTGGAAAAAGCGCGCTTTGATAAGATGCTTTCTTCCGCAGAAGTGGGAACTCTTATCACAGCGCTCGGTTGCGGGATTGGTCGGACCGAATTTGATATCAACAAGTTACGGTATCATCGTATCATCATCATGACCGATGCGGATGTGGATGGTTCCCACATTCGTACCCTTTTACTGACATTTTTCTATAGACAAATGCCCGAATTGATCGAAGGCGGTTATGTTTATATCGCTCAACCACCACTTTACAAATTAAAGCGTGGTAAGTCCGAGATTTATGTCAAAGACGATGCTGAATTGAACCACTACCTATTGACCAGTGCACTCGACGGCGCTGCGCTGCACGTCAATGACGCTGCCCCGGCGATGTCTGCCGAGGCGCTGGAATCACTGGCGCTCGAGCGTATGCAGGTAGAGAGTGATATTGCGCGGTTGTCACAGCGATTCGAAACGTCGACATTGCGCACAATGATGCGCTTGCCCGCGGCGCCACTGGATGACCATGCTGCGCTGGCGGACTGGGTGACCCAACTAGATGCAACCTTGCCGAAGCTGGATCCAACAGTACGCGCTTTTGATCGTGATGCGGCGAACTACAATGCCAGCTTCGTGACTTTACCGGCCGCGGGCGAGGCCGAAACCGATGATGATGACGACGCACCGTCCTGGGCGGTGGTGGTGACACGCACCCGGCACGGTATTTCACAATCACAGGAGTTTCTACCGGACTTCTTCACCCGCGCAGATTATCAACGTCTGGTCGACTACGGTGCGAACACGAATGACTTGCTGGATACCGGTGCTTACATTAAGCGTGGTGATAAACAGCAATCGGTTGATGATTTTGATGCTGCGGTGATCTGGTTGCTCGATGAGGCAAAACGTGGCCAGACCATTCAACGCTACAAAGGTCTTGGTGAGATGAATCCAGATCAACTGTGGGATACCACCGTCAACCCGGAAACGCGTCGACTAATGCAGGTGAAGATCGAGGATGCCATCAATGCCGATGAAATCTTCACAACGTTGATGGGCGATCAGGTTGAACCGCGGCGCGACTTCATAGAGCAAAATGCGTTGGCCGTCGCCAACCTGGACGTTTAATCAGATTGCGCAGCGACGCGTTGATCCAACGCGCGTAATTCGGCTTCGATCCACATCTGGATGCGGTGCGCCGCTTCATGCAGGTCTTCGTCTGCTCCCACCATCGTTGGCTTACCAATAATGAACTGCACCGTGCCCGGTTTTTTGAGGATACCGCGACGCGGCCAAAAGCGACCGGCGTCATGCGCAATGGGCACGATCGGGACACCTGCCGCTGCCGCTAATGCAAAGCCACTAATGCCATAACGTCGCGTCAAACCGTGAGCAATGCGCGTGCCCTCTGGAAATATCATCACGTGCGTGTCATTGGCCAAAACCTCGCGACCACGATCGATCACCTGCTGCACCGCCTTGCGCCCTTTAGCCCGGTTAATCGCAATCGGGCGCATGCAACGTAGCGCCCAGCCGAAAATGGGGATCAGTGTGAGCTCATGTTTCAAAACCCAGGTTTGTCTGCTGACAATGGTTAGTTCGGCAATCGTTTCGTACGCAGAGGAGTGCTTGAGCATGAATACGCAAGCGGTATCGGGCAGATTCTCGGTACCGCTGACTGCATAATCCAATCGACACAATCGGCGCGCACTTGCCATCATCAATCGGGCCCAGGCGACGGCCACCCGATAGCTGGCATCGTAACCCCAGGGCGATGCGATGATGACCGCAATCGAATAGGGCACGACGCTGACAAACATCCAAAGCGTGAAAATAAGTGATCCAAGAAATTGCAACGGCATGGGGTTAACCGATCAGCTGCTCGACAGCAGGCGTTGCGCCACCTCGGCCAAATCGTCACAGACCGTGACATTGGCCGACCAGCTTGTCGGCGTCGCAGCCAGACGGCGTTCGGTATCGCGACCCTTGCCGGTCCGTACTAAAAATAACTCGCACCCTACCGCAGCGCCGGCTTCCAGATCACGCTCTGAATCGCCGACCATGATCGCCTCGGGCAATGTTCGATTCAGCTTGTCCGCCAGCTGCAACAGCATCCCTGGTGCCGGCTTGCGACAGACGCTGCCAGAGTTGGGCAGATCAGGGCAATAGGCGATCGCGTCTATCCGTCCACCCGCACGTGCCACCAACCGCCGCATTTTACGATGCATGCCATACAGCGTGTCGCGCGTGTAATACCCACGTCCAATTCCGGATTGATTGGTTGCTACGCCGATTAAAAAACCCGCCTGATGCAGTGCCGCGATGGCATCGATACTGCCGTCAATGGGCTGCCATTGTGCGACGCTGCGAACGTAATCGTCGCGGTCCACATTGATGACACCATCCCGATCCAGAATGACGAGTCTGCGGGTTGCGCCGATCAACAGCTAACCTGCGAGTACCGAGACGTCGGCAATCTCGACAAACAAACCACGCAATTTTGCCAGTAGCGCCAGGCGATTATTGCGCACGGCGACATCATCCGCCATCACCATGACGCGATCGAAAAATTGATCAACCGGGACGCGGGTCTGGCTTAAACGCATCAGTGCCGCCTGATAGTCCAGCGCAGCAAGCATCGACTTCAAATCCGTCTCCGCTGCGTCGATCGCCGTGTGCAAGGTGCGCTCCTCGTCGCTTCCGAACAGCGACGTATCAATCTCCCTCGCCGCTTGCAGATCGGTTTGTTTCAACAGATTACTGATTCGCTTATTCGCTGCCGCCAACGCGTTTGCTTCGGGCAACGCAGCAAACGCAACCACCGCATGCAGACGCTGCTCAAAATCAAACCAGGTTGGTGGTGCGCTTGCCCGCACCGCCTCAAATATTGCGAGCGCATTGTCATCGGAAACGATGCTGCGATAATGGTTGCGTGCCCGTTCGGTTATAAACGTCAGCACGTCATCGCACAGTGCTTGGGCATCCTCGATATCCACCGGTTGCAGGTTAACCGCGGTATCGAGCAATCCCGCTAGCGCCACGTCCAGCGGTGCTTCGGTCAGGATTCGAACCAATCCCAATGCTGCCCGCCGTAAACCAAACGGATCCTTGTTACCGCTTGGCTTTTTGCCAATCGCAAAAATACCCGCCAAGGTATCCAGCCGCTCAGCGACCGCCAAAACCTGACCAATCTGATTCGACGGAATGGCATCACCCGCGAAAGCGGGTTTGTATTGATCGCGGATCGCCGCGACCACTGATTCGGGTTCGCCATCACGCGCGGCATAGTAAGCGCCCATCACGCCCTGCAACTCCGGAAACTCCCCGACCATATCGG
>JBCCZN010000156.1:0-6663 GCA_039187375.1 Pseudomonadota bacterium | reverse complement strand
TTCTATGTTGATCGCCTTGAGCATACCGTTCAACAGCTGACCGGCGCGACCGACAAACGGCTCCCCGGTTCGGTCCTCTTCAGCGCCCGGCGCCTCACCGATGATCATCAGTTTCGCCCGGTCTTCTCCACCACCAAAGACCGGGTGCACGCGCGTCTCTTGCAAACGTCAGCGTGGACAGCGCCTCTCGTCCTGACGCAGTAGATTCCAGTTGTCGGGTAACGTATCGGGTCGGTCAGTGTCAGCAGGCTCTGACAGGTCGAGTGCTGGGGCGGGCGCTGTGCGCGATTGCCAGCGTGTTAGTCCGAGCGCATCCAGGTGCGCACGACTCACGCGTCGCTCTCCTCATCATCCAGCAGCGCAATCTGCTGCGGCCGCCGCCACGCCAGCCACAACACAGGGCCGGAAAATACATAGCCCAGGAATAACAGGAACAGCACCAATGGCGGGTGCAATGAGATCAAGGCCAGCACCAACGGTACGATCAGCACCCAACCAAACGGCACCTGTTGGACCAGTGTGACGCTTTTGAAACTGTAGTAGCGCAAATTACTGACCATCAGGGCACCCACCGCCGCGGTTAAAATGAACGCAAGCGACAAGGCAAACATGCCGTCCAAACCATGCTCTGCGCACAACCAGATCGATGAAGCGACCAATGCTGCTGCCGACGGACTGGGCAAGCCCTGGAACCAGTCCTTGCCAAGTTTCGACGGCGTCGCATTAAATCGCGCTAATCGCAGTGCTGCGGTCACAGCATACAGAAAGGCCACGATCCAGCCGAACCGTCCCCAGGCCACCGAGTATTCTGTCAGTCGATCAACACCCCATTCGTAGGCCACAATCGCCGGCGCCATGCCAAAGCTGACCATGTCCGACAGACTGTCGTACTCCTTGCCGAAATCCGACTGTGTGCTGGTCATGCGAGCGACCCGACCATCGAGGCCATCCATCAGCATTGCGACGAAGATCGATACGCTCGCACGAATGAAATTGCCATCGATCGCGGCAACGATTGCGTAAAAACCCGCGAACAGCGCCAACGTCGTCAGCAGATTCGGCAGCAGATAGATGCCGCGCCCTGGCAATGTCGATTGCTCTGAATCCATGGAAATGCTCAGACCCCGATACCTCAGTGTGCCACGCGGCCGCGCGTGCCGCTAACGCTTGAATTCGGCCAACGTATCGACCGACGCTTGCACCCACTCACCGGGCACCACACGCGGTAGTGCTGTATCAGGTATGTACACCTCGCAAATCGCGGCAAGTCTTAGAAATGCGCAACGATGGCCATGCCCCACGCGTTCACCGTAACGATGAAATGCCTTGGGCACGCCCAAAAATCCGCGCCCCACGAAGGTCACTACAACATCATCCCCCTCGTCGGTGCGCAACCACAGACCACCACGACCGGTCAGCCGCGAGCCTTCACGGGCATTATCATACGGATCGAGCAACTTCCCCTCGACCGGGGCACGCGCCGAATAGGCACCAAGCGGATTCACCCGAATACGAACGCGAAGTGACTGCCGCTCCAGCAAGCCGGTTCGACACAGCGCGACATCCAGCACTTTGCCATCGACCGGCGCCAACACCGCCTTGGGTGCCAGCGGAATTTCCCGCCTTGGATCCCGAAATAACAACAGCAGCAAAACCAATGGCACCGCCATCGACAAACCCCACAAGGGGCCTGCAAAGCGCGCAAGCAGAATCGCTGCCAGCGCGAGCGCCGCGAACAGCCAGAATCCCTCGCGGGCAAAAGAAGAATGTCGCCGCATAGTCTGCAAAGTGTACCGCGCCCAGTCGCGACCGTTACACTACACCGATGAAAGTCTCAGAAATTAACCTACGCACGCTAAAAGAGACCCCGGCGGAAGCCGAGGTGATCAGCCACCAACTTATGCTGCGAGCCGGCATGATTCGACGTCTCACCTCGGGTATTTTCACCTGGATGCCGATCGGACTGCGTGTCTTGCGCAAGGTCGAAGCGATCGTGCGTGAAGAAATGAACCGAATTGGTACGCTCGAGTTACTGATGCCCTCCGTGCAACCGGCCGAGCTATGGCAAGAGTCTGAGCGCTGGGACCAATACGGCGATCTGCTATTACGCATGCGCGATCGACACGAGCGTGAGTACTGCGTCGGACCGACGCATGAAGAGGTCATTACCGATGTCGCACGGCGAGAGCTGCGCTCCTACAAAGATCTGCCGGTCAGCTACTACCAGATTCAGACTAAATTTCGTGACGAAATCCGCCCCCGCTTTGGTGTCATGCGCTCGCGCGAGTTCATTATGAAGGACGCCTATTCGTTCAATATCGACACGGACTCATTGGAGTCTAGTTATAACGACATGGCGGCGGCCTACTCGCGCGCATTCACACGCATGGGCCTGACCTTCCGCAAGGTGGACGCCGACTCCGGCGAGATCGGTGGTGCGCGTTCGCAGGAGTTTCATGTCCTGGCCGAATCCGGCGAGGATGGCATCGCGTATTGTGATGCGGACGGTTATGCGGCCAACGTTGAGCTGACGCCGGCGCCACCCGGTACACCGCCGGCTACCGCAAGGCAAACACTGGCTCGCGTGGATACCCCCGGCTGCAAGACGATTGAAGACGCTGCAAGCGCTTTGTCACTGCCGGTCACGCAGGTGGTCAAAACCTTGATTTTGGAGGGTACTGATGGTCCTGTTGCTGTCGTGTTGCGAGGCGATCATGAACTGAACGCGGTCAAGGCGATGGCCATGCCACAGGTGGCGTCACCGCTGCGGATGGCCGCTCCCGCTGACGTCGTCAAGGCAACCGGCGCACCACCGGGATCGGTAGGCCCGATCGATCTGACAATTCCAGTGTTGGTCGATCACGCTGCGGCAGCACTATCGGACTTCGCCTGCGGTGCAAACGAAAAACACCTCCACCTCACCGGCGTCAACTGGGGACGCGATCTGCCGCAGCCCACTGCCGTTGACCTGCGTAATGTGGTCGCCGGTGATCCGTCGCCTGCCGGTGGCGGAGCGCTGAGCATCGCCAGAGGCATTGAGGTCGGACACATCTTTCAGCTGGGCACGAAATATTCCGAAGCACTCGGGCTGAGCGTACAAGCAGAGAGCGGCAAACCGACTACCGTTCAGATGGGCTGCTATGGCATCGGCATCACGCGCATCGTGGCTGCTGCGATCGAACAAAATCACGATGCCAACGGCATTATCTGGCCGGAAGCGCTGGCGCCATGGGCTGTCGTGATCATCCCGATGAATGCTCACCGCTCTGAAGCGGTGCGAACAGCAACCGATTCACTCTATGCTGAGCTTCAGGACGCTGGCGTTGAGGTGCTGCTCGACGATCGTGACGCCCGTCCGGGTATCAAGTTCGCCGATGCGGAGTTGCTCGGCATCCCGCACCGAATTGTCATCGGCGATCGGGGACTGGCTGAGGAGTGCTTCGAATACCGCGCACGCACGGCCACGGACAATGAAATGTTGAAGCGTGACGACGTTCTCAAACGAATCGGTGTTGGCTGATTTAACGTATTGTCATGAACATTCGCTGCCTCGTTGCGCTTGCCGCGCTTTGCATCGCCTCGGACGCGACGGCGCAAAAATCGACTGAAGCAGATCCGGAACTCGCGCAGGCCTTACGCTTGGCAGCACTGGAAGCTGAGACATTTGAAGATCGCTTCGAGGCCGAAGTTTGGTTAAAGGACATGTCGACCCGTCTGGGCAAACGTGTTCGCGATCAAGACGAGCGCATCCAGATTCTGCGCGGCGTGCACCGCGAGGCCAAGCGGGTGGATCTACCGCCCGAATTGGTGTTGGCAGTTATCGAAATCGAAAGTAATTTTGATCGATTCGCCGTGTCGCGAGCCGGTGCCAGGGGCCTGATGCAAGTGATGCCCTTCTGGCTGGATGAGATTGGTCGGCCCGGTGACAACTTGTTCGACATCGACACCAATCTGCGCATGGGTTGCACCATACTACGCCACTATTACGACAAGGAGCGTGGCAATCTGCACCGGTCTCTGGCGCGGTATAACGGCTCACTAGGCAGCAGAAAGTACTCGTCCAAAGTGCTGGAGCGTTTGCGCCCTCGCGGGCGCGCCGGCTGATGGGATTCGCTTAAAGTTCCTTAATCGGAACTACCTGATCGCGCGCTGACTTTTCTGCCGCTGCCTCCGCAACCTCGCGTGCCTTAGTGGCGAGTTCCTTGGTCAGCGCCGCATCTCGACGCGCAGCGGTGTAGGCGCGTCGTGCGATATTTTGTTCGGCACTGCGCAATACCACCTTGGCCTCGGCCAGGGCATCGGGTGCCAAAGTGCCCGCACCGGCATCTTCTGCCGCCGAGATTGCCAGCCTGGCGTCACTCATCGCCTGGATAGGAGGCGCGCTCGTCGCGCAGCCTGCAGCGAAAGCGAACACCAACCCCAAACCGATTGTTCTTAAAACGCGCATCGGCACGGAAATTAGCAAGGACGCGAATAGAGCGTCAAGCTGGCATACTAACCGTATGAAACCAATACTCGTTGTTTACTATTCATTGCACGGTTCGACAGAAGCTTTGGCACGCGAAATCTGTCGAGGTATCGACTCGGTTGCGGGTGCGGAAAGCTGGCTGCGCACAGTACCTGCAGTGTCGGCAAAATCGGAAGCCAGCGAACCGGCGGTACCGGTCGACGGCCCTCCGTACGTTGCCGTGGAGGAGTTAGCCGACTGCGCTGGCTTGATGCTCGGCAGCCCCACGCGGTTTGGCAATATGGCAGCCGCAATGAAGTACTTCCTCGATGGCACCAGTGGCGAGTGGCTCTCGGGTGCGTTGGCTGGTAAACCCTGTGGTGTGTTTACCTCGAGCAACTCCATGCATGGCGGCCAAGAGACCACGTTGACCAGTATGTCGATTCCGCTGTTGCATCACGGCATGCTGTTGGTGGGCGTTCCCTACACAGTGCCGCAGCTGGCCACCACCACAATGGGCGGCACGCCCTACGGCGCCAGCCAGGTTGCGCTGGATGGTGCTGCCGGCACCTTAACGGACGATGAGGCCGCGATTGCGTTTGCCCATGGCAAACGCGTCGCCCAAACCGCCGTCCAACTCGGCTAATGCTCAGCGACGCTCGCACACGCCGTCGCATCGGCGTCGCTTCCTGGATTGCGCTGTCGTTGGTAACGCTCTACTGGTTGATCGCCGCTGCCGAGTCGGTTCACTGGCTCGGTTGGTTGGCGCTATTAGTGCCGTTTGTGTTGCTGCTGCCAGGCTTGATCCGTCCCACTCGCAATGCGTTTTTGCTCGCACTGCTCGGGACCGTCGGCTACGCCAGCGTTGGACTGATGGATGCGATCGCTAACCCGGAATCGATAATCGCGGCCTCTGTCCTTGCTATTGCCAGCCTCGCGTGTTTCTTTTTGTTAATACCCGCTGTGCGTACACTGCCGGCACCACCGAAGGAACCTGACTGATGCGAAACGCCGGCGGGATCTTGATTTTAAGTTTCCTGCTGGCAAGTTGCGGTGGCGGCAGTTCGGGTAGTGCCCCAACTGCGCAACCAACGATCGTCAACCCCGTTATTGCAATCAGCGACGCCTCTGTCATCGAGGGCGACACAGGCACCGCAACACTGAGTTTTAACGTCACGGCAACAGCATCACCCCCGGCAGGCGGCTCGATAGCTGACGCCAGCGTCGATTTTTCAACCAACGCCGACAGCGCAGACGCAGGTAGCGACTTTACCGCCCGCAGCGGCACGCTCTTGATTCCATCCGGGACTACGACGCTGACCATCGATATTGAGATTGTCGGCGACACCCTCGAAGAGGCGGATGAGCGTCTGACTGTGACGCTGACCAACCCCAGCAACGCGACGCTGTCGCGGGCCAGCGCCATTGGTACCATCCTCGATGATGATGCGGTGGCGTCGACCACGGGCCTGGACACGCGCCCGGATAACCAGACCTGTATCGCGCCACCCAGACCTACCGCAGATGCATCGGTTGCGCTCACCGATGCCTACCCGTCATTGCCGGACCTGACAGCCCCGACCAAACTGCTGTTGGAACCGGGTGCAAACCCTCGTTGGTTTGTGCTGCAAAAGACCGGTCAGATCATCACATTCTCGCCGAATGCGCCAGGCGCTGCTAGCGAATTTCTGGACCTGAATGACACCCGCAATCTGCGCACCAATTCGGAAGGCGGATTGTTAGGCATGGCATTCCATCCGAATTATCCAACCACACCGGAGATCTTCCTCTCCTATACCGTCAATCACACCAGTCCGGCGATGCGTAGCGTCATTTCTCGCTGGGTACTGGATGATCTGAACAATCCCGGTGCCGGCAGCCGGGAAGAGGTCCTCATCGAGATCAATCAGGATTTCGACAACCACAACGGTGGTGACATCGACTTCGGGTCGGATGGATTTTTGTATATTGGTCTAGGAGATGGCGGCTCGGGCAATGACCCGCGACAACGTGCTCAGGACACGCGCCACCTGCTTGGCGCCATGTTGCGTATTGACATAGAGGGCACCGGCGCCGGCTATGCGATCCCTCCGGATAATCCGTTCGCTGGCAATCCCCAGTGCGGCCCAAGCGCCAATGCCAATGACTGCCCAGAGATCTTTGCCTGGGGGCTACGCAATCCGTGGCGCTGGGCGTTTGACGGCGCAACCGATGCG
>JBCCZN010000155.1:0-6671 GCA_039187375.1 Pseudomonadota bacterium | reverse complement strand
CACCGAAGGCGATGATGATCACCGGTCGGTCGGTCCGGGTGTCGCCGGCGGGCGCGTAGATATCCATTGTTAACGCAGGCCGATTGAGTACCGCATCGCCGGCGTAATAGGTCACCTCGGGGGTGATATCGACGTTGGAGAAGGTGCGCTCCAAATAACGCTGTGGGTCGGGTGTCGCCGTGACGTTGTTGCCGCCCCCGCCACTACTGCCACCACAGGCACTGAGCAGTGCGGCAACGATACTGAGCGACAGCGCTCGCACTGTTGTCTTCTTGTGCATGGTTATAGCCTCTGCGCCAATAGTGTTTCGAGTTTGACCTGATCGGCGGCGAACGCGCGAATGCCTTCGGCGAGCTTCTCCGTCGCCATCGCATCGGCGTTCATTTGCAGTCGGAAGTCCGCCTCACTATCAAAGTCGCAATCATCATGCGGTCCGGTGTCTTCGGGCGACAGCACTCGGATCAGCGTGCCAGTATCCGCCGCCAGATCATCCAGAAAGTTCGGCCCAATGGTCAATCGATCACAGCCGGCGAGTGCTTCGATTTCTTCGGTGTTGCGGAAGCTCGCGCCCATCACCACCGTGGTGTAGCCACGATCACGGAACAGACGGTAGATATTGCGCACTGACTTCACGCCCGGGTCGTCGTCGGGTGCATAGTCTTCTACGCCTTCGGCCTTTTTATACCAATCCAGAATACGGCCGACGAACGGTGAGATGAGAAACGCACCGGCCTTGGCCGCAGCAACCGCCTGCACCGTGGCGAACATCAGCGTCAGATTGCATTGGATGCCCTCGGCCTCCAGGATTCGCGCCGCTTCAATGCCCTCCCAGGTGGAGGCAAGTTTGATCAGAACCCGTTCCGTGCCATAGCCAAATTCGTCGTATTGGGCAATCAGTCGGCGGGCGCGGGCGACCGAGGCATCGGTGTCAAACGACAATCGCGCATCGACTTCGGTCGAGATTCGACCTGGGATGATCTTCAGGATTTCGGCACCGATGGCCACCGCCAACCGGTCGGAGAACGCGCCCAGGGTTTGTGACTCGGCAAGGTCCTGCTGGCGCACCCAACCGGCGACCGCGTCGATCAGCGCATCATATTGCGGTAATCCCGCCGCTTTCAGCAGCAATGACGGGTTCGTGGTGGCGTCCACTGGTTTCAGGCGGGCGATGGCCTCAATGTCGCCGGTGTCGGCGACGACATCGGTCATCGTGCGTAGCTGATCGAGCTTGTTCATGCGGGGTGTCCGTAAGTGTGTGACTGCGCGCGAGTGTAGCCGGTACACTAGCGCGCCCTCAATTCGATACGAAAAGGACGCACCCCATGAGTGAGCACATCGACTTCTCACAACGCGATCCGCATCCGAGCCTGGATGCCCTGTTTCATCAGCGCTGGTCGCCGCGCGCCTATGCCGAGACGCCGGTGAACGCCGACGATCTGGCGTTGGTGATCGAAGCGGCACGCTGGTCGCCGTCGTGCTTTAACGAGCAGCCGTGGCGATTCTGGACCAGCAACGAAGAGACCCATGCGCAATTTCTGGAGCTGCTCGTCGAGGGCAATCAGGTCTGGGCCAAGCAGGCGCCCGTGATCGGTGTGATTGGTGCCTTCAAGACACATGCTGCGAATGGCAATCCGAATGGCTGGGCGGTGTTCGATGCGGGCGCGGCCTGGATGGCCATGAATATGCAGGCGCGCAAACTCGGCCTGTATGCGCACGGCATGGCGGGTGTGCACTTCGATGCGGTGTATGAGGCGCTGGATATTGACCGCGAGCAGATCGAGGTGGTCTGTGCGTTCACGCTGGGCTCGATTGGAGACCCGGAGCGCCTGCCAGAGATGCTGCAGGAGCGCGAGAAGCCGACGCCACGCAAGCCTATTGACGAGATTTGGCTACAAAAATAGCAGACAAAAACTAGACGAAAATCAGGTCTTGATCGAAAAATCTTGACACTAGTTAGTTTTATTTAGATGATCCTACGCCTGCAAATACTTGCAGACGTAGAGACGTGTAAATGCCAAGCAGACAACTAGTCGCCAAGGAGCTGGCGGATATCTTCAAGCTCATCGCGCATCCGGATCGCATTCGGATGATCGAGGAGCTGCGCAAACAGGAATACGATGTGAATTCACTCGCCACACAGCTCGAACTATCGGGCTCGCGAGTGTCGCAGCATTTGTCATTGTTGCGTGCGCATCGAATTGTTGAAGAACGCAGGGACGGCAGGCACCACTTCTATCACCTGACCCAGCCTGAAATCGCACAATGGATTGTTGCGGGGTTGGTGTTTATCGAGGGGCGCCTGTCGGGCGTGTCCACCTCGGAAATTCAATCGGCTCGTGCGCTCTGGTTAGACAACCAGGCCGACGAGACCGGCTAACCATTTGACCGCAATCAAGCGGTCGTTAAAGGATTGAGATGAGCAAGTTCTTTGATTTCTCCAATTTGCGCGGTGACATCTATGGCGGACTGACCGCCGGTATTGTTGCGCTGCCGCTCGCGCTGGCATTCGGTGAGGCCTCGGGCGCTGGCCCGATCGCCGGTATCTGGGGTGCGATTTTTGTTGGTTTCTTCGCCTCGTTGTTCGGCGGCACCGGCTCTCAGATCTCCGGCCCGACCGGTCCGATGGTCGTTGTGTTTGCCGGTGTATTCGCCGATCTGACCGCTGGCGGTTACGGCCTGTCGCTGATCTTCGCATCGGTGGTGCTGGCCGGTTTGATGCAGATCGGTCTCGGCGTGTTCCGGTTCGGGCAATACATCCGCCTGGTGCCGTATCCGGTCATCTCCGGTTTCATGAGCGGTATCGGCGTGATCATTATTGCGCTGCAACTCTCGCGCCTGTTCGGTCATGAGCCCGAAGGTGGCGGCACGATTCCGGCGCTCACCGCGATTCCCGGTGCAGTGATGGATCCGAACATCAACGCCTTGATTATTGGCGTTGTAACGCTGGTGACGATCTTCTTCTGGCCTGCGAAGCTTGGCAAAATCGTGCCGGGCGCGCTGGCGGCGTTGATTATCGGCACGGTGTTGAGCCTGTTCTTGAGCGGTGCGCCGATCCTCGGTGACATCCCGACCGGCTTCCCGCAGTTTGTCATGCCGTCGTTGCCTGAAAGCACCGACACGATGTTGATCATCATGGAGGCGGCGCTGATTCTCGCGGTGCTGGGTGCGATTGATAGCTTGTTGACCTCGCTGGTCGCCGACAATATGACGCGCACGCGTCATGACTCGGACAAAGAGCTGATCGGTCAGGGTATCGGCAACACGCTGGCGGGCCTGTTCGGCGCGATTCCGGGCGCCGGTGCAACGATGCGAACCGTCGTTAATATCCGTACCGGCGGATCGACCAAGTTGTCTGGCATGCTGCACGGGGTGGTGCTGTTCATCATCATCATCGCGTTGTCGGGCCTGGCACGACTGATCCCGCACGCGGTGCTGGCCGGTATCCTGATCAAGGTCGGCTGGGACATCATCGACGTCAACTACATCAAGCGCGCCCACAAAGGCCCGCGTTGGGACCTGATCCTGATGGCCTTGGTGCTCGGTCTGACCGTCTTCGTCGATCTGATCACCGCGGTACTCGCAGGTGTCGCACTGGCAGCATTGGCCTTCGTCAAGCAACTGGCAGATGAGCAGCTTAAGGCCGCCAAGCTCGGTAACCCGACCACACTGACCGAAGAGGAAGAGGGTTTGCTCGATTCGGTCAAGGGCAAGGTCACGTTGTTTGATTTCGGTGGTCCGTTGTCATTCGGTGCGGCTGCGGACTTTGGCATGCACGTCAATGAACACGTGAAGCCCAACACCAATGCAATGGTGCTGGACTTCTCACGGGTGCCGTTCCTGGACATCTCGGCCGCGCGCGCCATCGAGACGGTGATCTGTGATGCCAAGCAGGCCGGACGCGTGATTTTCACAACCGGTATCAGCGACAACGTCGCCAGTGTGCTGTCGAGTATGGATGCGGATCACTGCCTGCCGGAGGGCACTGCCTACGATGATCGCATCAGCGCAATCCGCGCCGCCGTGGCGTTGGTAAGCGGCGACAAGTCGGCCGCCAACGACGACGCGGATGGGTCTGCGCAGGCGAGCTAGCGTTTGTGCTCGGGGCTGTGGAAGTCGGTTTTACAACCGGCGTCCCAGGCCTCGGGCAGATTGCCATGCGCCGGGATACCGCCCTGATCTTTCAGCATGCGGGCCATGTGCAGGCAGTTCCAGACCAGGAATGTGGTGTTGCGATTGGTGAAGTCGTTTTCGGGGCCACCTGAGCCCGGATCGCGATAAGACGGCCCCGGGCCGGCTTCGCCCATCCAGCCCGCATCGGCTTGCGGTGGCACCGTATAGCCAATGTGCGAGAGTGAAAACAGAATACTCATCGCGCAGTGCTTAACGCCGTCTTCATTGCCAGTGATCAGCGTTGCACCGACTTTTCCGTAATCACGGTATTGCCCTTTGTCATTGAAACTGTGGGTGTAGCCATACATGCGCTCGAGCACGCGGTTGCAGACCGAACTCTTTTCGCCCAGCCATACTGAGGTGCCGATGATCAGGATGTCGCAGGCATCGATTTTTTTCTGAATCGACGGCCAGTCGTCGGTCTCGTAGCGGTCGCGTCCGGCGTAATCCTGCTCAAGACCTGCGGGAATCTCGAAATCCACCGGTCTCAAGATCTCGGTCTTTACCCCGTTTGCCTGAAAGATCTGTTCGGCTATTTGTAACAATCCCTCGGTGTGCGACAGGTTTGGACTGCGTGTCAGCGTGCAGTTGAGCATCAATGCGCTGAGATCGTCGTACTTGGCTGGCGGCTTTTGGCATTGATGTTCTGTAATGTTCTTCAGTTGTTCAGTCATTTGAGTTTCCCCATCAGTGTCTCGGTGTCGGGTATCGGACCCGGCCAGCCGACACTGTATGACATCTTCTCGCCAATCCGCCAACGCGAGGCGATACAATCGCAGGCCACCGTTTTTTTTGTACAGGATCGCACCCCAATGCCTCAGATTGTCGCCCTCGATCGCGAGAAGCACCGCGAGTTCAAAGTGGTCAAGAATTGCGCCACCCGCTTTGCTGCCAAACAACACATTCTCAATGTGCGCGCTGTGGAAGTCGGTATCGCGGCATCCGATATGCCGGTCTTCATCAACAAACATCAGGACACCGGACAGCTGTTGTTGTCGGCGATGGCCAGCGTGACACCCGGTGAGAGTCTGTTCGTCGATGATCAAGGCTGGCGCGCGGCGTGGATTCCCACGACTTTGCAAACCTATCCGGTGTTGCTGGTCAATGCGCCGAACACCAAAGAGGGCTATGCGGCCGGGATCGTTGAAGACAGTGAGGACTTCTCAAAAGACGATGGCGATCCATTGTTTGACGAGGACGGTGGCGAGGCGCCGTTCTTGAAGCGCGCGATTGAGTTGCTCGAAGGAGACGTTGCGCGCGACATGCAGACCCAACAAATGCTGGCCAAGCTGAACGAGCTCGATGCCATTCGCCCGGTCAACATCAACGTGACCTATGGCAATGATCAGAATCAGACGATCACCGGATTGCATACCGTGGATGAAGAGGCGCTCAAAAGCCTGACCGGTGAGGTGCTGGAGGAGATGAACAGCAAGGGCTATTTAATGGTCGCGCATGCGTTGTTGATGTCACTGAACCAGGTCAACAGTATTGTGCAGCGACACAACCAGCTCGGCGACAAGCCATCGATCAAACAGATTCAACTGCAGATTGAAAAGCCCAAAGCCGAGACAACGGTGCAATAGACTCGCGCATGTCACGTCGTCAACACATCATCGATCTCAACAAGCGTCTGGTGGCCTGTCGGGTCTGTGATGCGTTGTACGCGCGCCCAGATCTGGCGGAAGGCGAGCGTGCACGCTGTGGTGTATGCGGGCAGACTTTGTTGACGCACAAGCGTCGCCACGCTGAGCGTACGCTGGCACTGATGATCGCCAGCGTCATTGTCTACCTGGTCGCGGTCAGTTATCCGTTTATGTCGATGGCACGCGCCGGTATCTATAACCAGATTTCGGTCATCGATGCGGTCACGGTGTTGTGGCAAAACGGTATGTATCCGCTGGCGATTGTCGCCGGTGCGTTGATCTTGTGTTTTCCGTTGATGCGTGCGGTGTTGATGGCGGCGCTGGCGTCAGCGATGTATCTGCAAAAGCCCGGCGGCGGCTGGTTCGCGCGGGTGGCCAGGCTGGCGCAGGTGCTCGAGCCGTGGTCGATGGTTGATATTTTCATGATCGGTGTGATCGTGTCGCTGGTGAAGGTTGGCGAGCTGGTCGACATCAGTCTGGGCGCGGCGTTCTGGGGCATGACGGCGCTGGTGATTTTTTTAACGATGGGTGCAACCGCTGCCTGTCGTGACAGCACCTGGCGTTATATTCGCGAGGGACGATGAAACGGGCGATTGATCAAGGCTATGCGATCTGTCAGGCGTGTGGGTCATTGACCGACAAGCCAGGGGAGGACTGCCAGCTGTGTGGTGCGAGCACCGCCACCCGCAAGCCGCGCAGTTTGCAGTCGGTCTGGGCCTATTGGATCGCTGGCGTCATTGCCTATATCCCGGCGAATGTGTATCCGATCATGGTGACCGACTCATTTCAGGGCACCAGCGCATCGACGATTATCGGCAGTGTGTTTGCGTTGATTCATCACGGCAGCTACCCGAT
>JBCCZN010000154.1:0-6678 GCA_039187375.1 Pseudomonadota bacterium | reverse complement strand
GGTGGCGAATTCCGTCGCATGCTGAAAAGCGACACCGCCGACATTCAACAATGCTCGCCAGGCGGTGGTGGCGATCATATTCTCGCTGCGACGTTTTTGAGTGAGTTTGTCGATGACAAGATTCCATGGGTGCACATGGATCTGTCGGCTGTCGAACACAAAGGAGGACTCGGTGCGGTGACCACGAGCATTACCGGGTTTGGTGTGCGCTACACCGTCGACCTCATTACTGAGCATCTCGCCGACCTGGTGCGTGCGAAAAAATCATGAGCACATTTGCCATGCGCGAGCGATTTCGCGGTTTTCTTCCGATTATCGTGGATGTCGAGACCGGTGGTTTCAATGCCAATACCGATGCGCTGTTAGAGCTCGCTGCAGTGAGCATCGAGGCCAACGACGCAGGCTTTTTGTCCCGTGGCGAGACCTGGCGCTACCACATAAAACCGTTTCCAGGGGCTAATTTAGAACCGGCATCACTGGCGGTAAATGGCATCGATCCAGACCATCCATTGCGCCCGGCGATCGATGAGCGCGACGCGTTACAACGGCTGTTTCGTGAGGTTCGCGCGCTCGTTAAAGAGCACGACTGCACACGCGCCGTATTAGTCGGCCACAACGCGTTTTTTGATTTAAATTTTGTCAATGCGGCCATCGCGCGCACCGGCATCAAACGCACGCCATTCCATCCGTTTTCCTGTTTTGATACCGCAACCCTCGGTGGCGTTGCACTGGGTCAGACGGTGTTGTCGCGCGCTGTGCGATGTGCCGGATTATCCTGGGATGAGTCACAGGCACACTCTGCGGCATATGACGCCGAGCGCACGGCAGAATTGTTTTGCGATATCGTTAACCGGTTCGAACCGGTCTATCAGGCTGCGACGGACTCCAACAACGACTTCAGCTCACCTGATTGATACATCTCAACGATGATGTCGGAGCCACCAATCAGCTCACCATTGACGTAGAGCTGCGGAAACGTCGGCCAGTTTGAAAACGCTTTCAAGCCCTGACGAATGTCCTCATCCTCAAAGATGTTGAAGTAGGCGAATTCGGTACCACAGGCTTTTAACGCTGCAATAGCTTGGGATGAAAAGCCGCACTGCGGAAAATCCGGCGTACCCTTGATGTAGACCAGCACCGGGTGGTCGTCGAGTTGTTTTTGAATGCGTTCGTTGATGTCCATCATGATTCCTCGCTAACTCACGCCACCTGCGGCCGACTTGCCGCGCGCTCACGTACCCGCTCAAGCACCGCATTTTTACCGGCATCGTCGAGCATCGTCCAGTCGATAATCTCATCGACCGTACGGTGGCACCCCATGCAGATGTCTGCCTCGTCGAGCGTGCAGAGGCTGATGCAGGGAGACTGGGGCGGCAAAGCTGGTCGCGTGTCTGACATACCCTTAGTATATCGCAATGATCCCGACAAAACTGAGCGCGGCCATTGCCGCTGATCGTGAACAGAGCGTCGACATAGCGCTGGCAGAGGACATTGGCGATGGCGATGTCACCGCTGCGTTGGTGGGTGTCGATGAAATAGCCGAAGCCCGCGTCATCGTCCGTGAACCGGCGATCATCTGCGGCCAGCCGTGGTTCGAGCTGGTGTTCGCCAAAGTCGATGCCAAGGTCACCATCACTTGGCACGTTGAGGAAGGTGAGCACGTCGATACAGACCAGCCCATTTGCGAACTGCATGGCTCAGCACGATCGATATTGACCGCCGAACGCGCGGCCCTGAATTTCCTGCAAACGCTCTCCGGTACGGCCACCACAACCCATCACTTCGTGCAGGAGGTCGCCACGACCGGGTGTCGTTTACTGGACACCCGCAAGACCATACCCGGACTGCGCACGGCGCAAAAGTATGCCACCGCGATTGGCGGTGCGGTCAACCATCGCATTGGCTTGTATGACGCCATTCTCATCAAGGAAAACCACATCGCATCAGCAGGTGGCACGATCAGCGCTGCTGTGAGCGCAGCGCGAAACGCCAACCCGGGTCTGTCTGTAGAGATCGAAGTCGAGTCGCTAGACGAGCTGCGTGATGCGCTGGATGCGAACGTCGAACGGGTGTTGCTGGACAATTTCAGTCATCAACAATTACGCGAGGCGGTTGCCCTGAACACGGCGCACGCGCACCGCTGCGAGTTGGAGGCCTCTGGTGGTGTGGAGCGTGATCAGTTGCGGGCGATTGCCGATACCGGCGTCGATTATATTTCAATCGGCGCGCTGACCAAGCACCTGCGAGCGACCGATTTTTCGATGCGCTTCAGGTTTCGATCGGCATCGCCGCAATCGGATTCGTAATTTTTTGTGGCTCGGACACGCCATAGCCCTGAGCGTAGTCGATGCCCATATCACGCAGCATCTGAATGATCTCAGGGTTCTCCGCGAACTCGGCGATCGTCAGCTTGCCGGTCAAATGACCAATCTCGTTAATCGAGCGCACCATTTCACGATCGATGGGGTCGTGCAGGATTTCCTTGACGAAACTGCCATCGATCTTGAGGTAGTCAACCGGGAAATGCTTGAGGTAGCCAAATGATGACAAACCGGTACCGAAGTCATCCAGTGCGAATTTACAGCCTAGCTCTTTCAACGCATTGATGAATCGGTTGGCCTGCGCATAGCTTGCAATCGCCGCCGTCTCTGTAATTTCAAAGCAGATTTTTTCCGGCGCCAGACCTGAGGTCTGGAATTGCTCAATCACGAATGGCAGAAATTTTTCATCGGCGATGCTCTGGCCTGACAAATTGATCGAGCACATCTGTAAACGACCTCGCTCATCGGCCTCGGATACCAGCCAACGCAGTGCGGCGCGAATCACCCATCGATCGATGTTAGGCGTAATGCCGTAACGCTCTGCCGACGCAATGAATAGCTCCGGAGAAACCAGTGCTCCGTTTTCGTCACGCATGCGCAACAGTAATTCGTAATGCGCACCGGAATCCTGTGATTGCAGCGGCTGAATAGTCTGACGAAACAACTCGAATCGGTTTTCTTCCAACGCATTGTTGATACGCGCTGCCCACTGCATCTCACGACGCCGACGCATCATGTCGATATCATTCTCGTGGTAGGAATGCACACGGTTGCGACCCGCATCCTTGGCTGCCGCGCAAGCACTATCGGCAGCCGACAACACACCAGCCACATCTTCATTTTCCGAACTCGTCAGTGGCACCAAACCCACACTCGCAGACAGCCGGAAACTGCGTTCATCCCAAAGGAACTTGTACTCCCCGATGGCTTCACGCAGCGTATCGGCAGTGCTCATCGCCTCGTCCAGCGTACAACTCTCGAGCAGGATGCCGAATTCATCACCGCCCAACCGAGCCAGTGTGTCGCGCCAGCGAATCTTGGACTTCAATAATTTGCCCAACTCCTGCAGCAACACGTCGCCAGCGCTGTGGCCGCAGGTGTCATTGATTATCTTGAACTGATCCAGATCCAGATGCGCAACTACCGATGACTGCTCGCGTGACTCGGCGTTTTGTAGTGCCCGTTCGACCCGTTTTTCAAACTCGCGACGATTGACCAAACTGGTCAAAACATCATGACTTGCCTGATAGCTGAGTTTGCGATTGAGCTCACGCGCTTCGCTGACATCGTGGAATACCAACACACCGCCGGTGATCACTGAATTTCCATCGCGAATCGGTGACGCCGTGCTTTCGATGTACAGCTCATTGCCATCGCGACGAATCAGCAAAATCGGACGATTCGATTTAACCGAACGGCTGCGTCGCACGGCGACTGCCAGTGGATTCTCCAGTGGCTCGCAGGTCTCTTCGTGAAACGAACGAAACACCTCATCCAGCGGGCGCCCGGTCGCATCATCCACCTTCCAGCCGGTGAGTTCCTCCGCGACCGGGTTGATGTACTCGACGATATTATTTTCGTCGGTGGTGATCACACCGTCCCCAATGGACTGCAGCGTGATCTGGGCGCTTTCTTTTTCGCGAAACAACGCCTCTTCGTAGAGTTTGCGCTCATTAATATCCAGCTCAACGCCGAGCAGACGCTGAAGCCGACCACGCGAGTCCATCACCGCCTTGGCCTTGCTGGTCACCCAGTGCCATTCGCCATTGCAGTGGCGCATTCGGTGCATGCTGAAAAATACCTTCGAGCGCCCCTCAAGATGATCGCGCATTTTGGCTTGAACCGCCGACATGTCTTCCGGATGCACCAGTCGGTACCAGTCCGGAGAAATATCGTTGTCATCTAAATCATAGCCGAGCATCGCTTTCCAGCGACGCGAGAACCAGATTTTCTTGGAAACACCATCAAAATCCCAAACCCCATCGTTGGTGGTCTCACGCAGCAATTCCGCCCGCTCTCTAAGCGTGCGCAATTCGCGTTGTTGGGCACTGCGTGTCAGCGCCGCACCAAGATTGGCAGACAACAACTTGATCAACAGACGCAGATCAGTTGACCAACCAGACACAGGATTTTCACCGACAAATCCGATGATGGCGCGCAGCATGGGCAGAGACCCTTGTGACTCGGCTGATGCATCGCAGGCGCCGGCTAAAACACAAGACCCAATGTGGATCTGCAACAGGTCGTGGCCGATAGTCTCGAGGCCGTCTTGGCCGTCTGCCGCGCGTACGGTGTCAATAAACTCGACTACCCGCGACTCGCGCAATCGATCGGTCAATGCCTGCCATTGCGACAGGTCTTGATTGACCAACATCTGAGGGACACAGCGCGTAAATCCAGCGTGACTCTCGATAACCCGGCTAATGCTGACGCCGTCATCATTCACGAAGGCGACGAATACCGCATCGACGCCGATCGCATCCCGCAACATACTGACCGTGGAGTCCAGCGCACTGTCAGGCGCATCGATATCAACATCCAACAGCTGCACGGCAATCTGCGTAAACAGTGCGTCAACTGCGGGTATCTCAGACATCGGATGCTCTTTATTATTTGAGTGCACTATTGTGGCACGACGCAAGGTCAAAAAGAATAAGGAAAAACCACGATTTAGAGGGCGCGGCCATCGTTGTGTCGTGCAATAGCGACAGCGCTAATCAACGTACGACGCCGCGCTCTGTAAGTTGTGTTATGTGCGCCTCGTCATAACCCAGAGATTCGAGAATATTGCGGCTGTCACTGCCTGGCGGATTGACCGAGTGGTCTGGCTCATTCGGTACGCTAGCAAATACCGGAAACGAGCGTGGATGAACGTGACCCTTTATCGTCTGATAGGCCGCGCGCGCATCAGCATGCGTGTGCGTCGTCGCCTCTTGATAGTCCAGAACCGGCGTCACGCAGGCATCAACCGCATCAAATAATTGCGCCCACTCGTCGCGAGAACGGGTTGCGAACAACTCCTCGAGGGTCTGGTGCTGCCTTGGCCAGCAACTTGGATCCATCTGCCCACCGAATTCAGTCGAGTCAAGGTTCAAGGTCTCTAGCATTACCGTAAAAAACTGCGGCTCTATGCAGCCCACGGCCATGAAACGGTCATCCTTGGTGGCATAGCAGCGATAAAACGGCATCGCACCATCCAACAGGTTCGCCTGTCTCCGGGTCTGCCACAGATTGACCTGCGCCAGACTGTAGACCACACCCATCATCGCACCGACGCCATCAACAATCGCGCAGTCGATCACGTCGCCCTCACCCGAGCTTTGCGCCTTGAGCAAACCGGCGAGCATCCCGATAACCAGGTTCATGCTGCCGCCACCATAGTCGCCTAAAAGATTCAGTGGCGGTGGTGGTGGCGCATCACGCGTACCAATCGCCTGCAAGGCACCGGTCATCGATAAATAATTGATGTCGTGGCCCGCCTTATTGGCCCAGGGTCCGGTCTGACCCCAACCGGTCATCCGCGCATAGACCAGACGGGGATTGATAGCGTGACAGGCTGCCGGACCGATGCCCAATCGCTCAGCGACCCCCGGTCGGTTGCCTTCGAATAAACCGTGAGACTGCGCCACAAGCTTCAGCACCAGATTCACACCGTCGGCTTCGCGCAGATTAACTGTGATGAACTGCTTTCCGCGACGTTCAATGGCCTCCGGCCCCAAACCAAGGCCGGCGCCGGGACGTTCAACACAAATAAGTTCTGCACCGAGGTCAGCGAGTATTTGTCCGGCAAAAGGGCCTGGCCCGATTCCTGCCAATTCGATAATGCGAAACCCGCTGAGTGGTCGTTGCATGCTGCGCTGCCTCGTCGTGATGTATTAATCCCCAACCGATGCCGGTAACGAAAATCGATTGCCGCTGCCACTATTGGAGACGAATAGCGTCTCGCCGATCAAGTCTCGCGAGGCCATTATTGCGGGGGTGCTCTTGTCATTTGGATCCGTCACCGCGACAAAACGTCGGTTGTCTTCCAAGCGGCCAATGACAAAACCACGCGTTGGTCCCAGACACGAACAAGACACGGCGAAGGTCTCAACTCGGCCACGACCGTTTGCCTGCATCGCGAGTACCGGTGGTGCACTGCCACCATGATGTGCTGCGTTGTTATCGACTAGCACGCGTTGGAATGGCGTGGTCGGTGATGAGGCCGAGTACAGACCCACCGCATGTTTGGACAAAAACCCGCCGTTGGCGCCAATAAGGCCAAGGCCCTGAGAGCGGCGACGTAAACGATGCGCTAACTGCACAATGGCGTGCATCGAGTAGTTATTCCCAGGCCCACCGAAAAATGGCAGTCCGC
>JBCCZN010000153.1:0-6690 GCA_039187375.1 Pseudomonadota bacterium | reverse complement strand
CTTGGCGCCGGATTCCACAGTCCGAATCGCGTCGTCCAACATGCCCGCATAAAGTCGTGCGGTGGTGTGGATTGCATAAGTCACGGCCGACATGTCCGCAGCGCTCTTCACAAGCTTCTCGACGTACTGCTCCATCAATTTGTTGTGATGGACATCAATTGTTGTGTGGTCGGCGAGGAACGACATGGCCTCCTCTGGAATACCCATTACCTTCAGTCGCTTCAGTAACTCACCGCCAATGGTTGTCGGTGTGAATTCGAGAAACAGCAGATAACCCAAATAACCAATCGGGTTGTGATGTTGAATCTGATAGAAGGCGTAACCGAGCAGCGCTGAGGTGGCCGCCAATGGATATTCCTCGGGAATATCCGTCACATCCACGCCGAGAACTTTCAGATCATTAAGTGCCAGCTGATCGTGTCCAATTTCGGAACTCGCATGTGCGTAGAACTTCTTAACCATGTCACGCTGTGAGCCACGAAAATAGACGGTCGCCAATGCCTGGATCTGCGGGTTCTCTCTAGCGTGATGAAATATCTGGCGCAATATCGCCTGATAGTGTTCGACACCAATAGTGTCTTCTTGCAGACGCTGAAACGTCTCGCACTGTTGGAATACTGCGAGTGATGATTGGAACTCTCGCATCAACTCATGCCACTTGCTCATCTTTGATCTCTCCTGTTGGGTTGGTCTGATTGAATGCTGTGAAAACACGAAGCAGTGGCGAACGGGTCCGCCTGAGGTTTGCTTCGTCGTGTAGTGAAAAGACCATGGAATAAACTCGTCCGTAGTCCTTGTGGTCGATCCAGCCAAGGTGCTCGCGATAGCCCAGTCGGCGATAGAAATCGACTAGGTAGTCGTTGCAATCGATGTAGTTCGTCTGGATGCCGTCTCGTAAGCCTTTCTTGTAGGTCTCAACGCCCAAATGGAATGCCAGACCAGTCGCCCGGTATGGCTTGGCCACCATCAATTTATTCGTGATCGATGCTGTGTGAATATGCTCACTGGACTGATCCACCAAGTTGTACAGCTCGATGTACTTGGCTAACTGCCCGTGACGTGCATATGCCGATTGCAACGTGCCAACAACCTCGCCGCCCACCCAAGCGGCAAATAAATCTGCCTTGGGCTGAAGTGGATCCGATAACTCGCCTTTTGAGTGATCGACGAGAGGCTCCGTGCCTCTATGTCGCCCCATCTCCAAGACATAAACGTCGTACCAAAACCGTCGGCAGGCACGTGCACTAATCTCATCGGTAACGAGTTCGATATGGGGCTTCATTGCTACTGTCTTCCTGTTTTGCGGCCAGTCTTTGGGCGCTTCAAACAGTCAGTGCAGCATTGGCAAAAATCCCCTCACCCTTTTTCTCAGGCTTCGAAAAAACTGAAGATGTGATATAAGGAGTAGCGGGCAGAATGACACTGCTAAAACAACAAAAAACCTGGGGCAGCCTTTAGGATGGACGCTAGCCTGACGAATCTGCCACCACAGGATCTGGTGAGTAAAATTGCAGCCCGGAACGCTGAAGCCGAACAAGAATTTGCGCGGCGTTATCTTGCGCCTTTGACGAAAATCCTGAGCAAACGCTGCAAAAGCCGCGAACAAGCGGAAGATGCTGCACAGACAGCACTAATTACCGTCCTGCAGCGACTGCGTGGCGGCAAAATTGACGACCCATCCAAACTCACCGCATTTGTCCACAAGACGGGCATCAACGTGCTAATTGGCGATCAACGCAAAATCAGTCGACGCGAAACAGGAACCGATACTGAGCTGGTTGAACGTACTGTTGACGAGCGGATAGACCAACTCGAGGACATTATCCGAGAGGAATCGGACCTTGCTGTCAGAGAGGTAGTACAGGAAATCAAAAATGACAGAGACCGGGAGCTGATATATCGCTTCTATATTCGTCAGGAAGAGAAATTTGTCATTTGCAGTGCACTGGAGCTGACCGCAGTCCATTTTGATCGGGTCATTTCGCGCGCTCGCGGACGCTTAAGGTCGTTGATCGAAACCAAACGACCTGAGCTGATCGGGCTGTTCTAGGGACCAAGTGTGATATCCATGGATAAGACCTACATCGAACAGAACAATGTCATTGAGCGCTATGCACTAGATAAGCTCACAGGCGATGAATTGGAGCAATTCGAGCTATACCTGCTCGACCATCCCGAATTGTTGACTGACATCGCACTGTCCGAGGCCATTGCTGAAGCGCTACCACAGGACCTGTTAGCCAATCCCAGTGCGCCTACAACGTCTGCGAACCATGCCGGTTGGCGATCGTTTTCCCTCGCCGCCAGCGTCTTGATCGTCGCACTCTCGGCTGTGTCGCTAAATCTCTATCAGGACAATGCGTCGCTGCGCGATTCGGCTGACCGTTCGCTTAGTGTAGCCGCTATCCAGTCGCAGATCATTATCGAAACCACACGTTCGTTGGACACGAATCCAATTACGATCGACGCAGCGGCAGGCCCAACATTGCTATCAATCGAAGTGCCAGATGACTTCGCAGGGCAAGAATTGGCAATCAAGATATCTTCGGTAGAGGGCGCATTGAACTGGCGCTCTGGGGCGCTGCAGCTCAACAGTCGTTATCGACTCGAGACGGTTTTTGATGGCTTACCGGCTGGTCGATACTCGCTGGAGTTCATTAGCGCTGCAGAGTCCACACGTATTTTGGATTTTTTGATCGACATTCGCTAAATCAAATTGAGGGGATTTATTCAGTCATCACACATAAGTTTTGAAGACAATCAAACAGGAGAGGATTCATGATCGGAGATTATTTCAATAAGAAGGTTTGTGTCGTATTGATTGGGTTGGTGCTGTCGCTTGCGGGATGCCATACCAAGGATCAATATTTTGTTCTCGACGTTAAACGTTCGAATCAAGAGGCACATTGCGGCGGACAACTTCTGATCCACCCGGTAGAAACACCAAACGTAACGTCTGCCAACACGTATCAAATTGCGTTGACTGAACACTATCTGCCGTCAAGTGGACCAATTAATTCTGCACCGACCATATCCGACGAATGTAGCAATATGCAAAGACGTGTTGCGACAACTAATGCAACACAAACCCAGGGAATGTCGTGTTTTACTGGCGAATCTTTGGGTATTTCGCCGGCACCCGATCACTATTGCAAATTAGATATAGTCAACGACGAAACAGAGCATTTATTGATCGCGAAGTTGGACAGTCAGTTCTGTAGCGCCTTTCGGGACCATTTCGCAACGATTGGCACGAACTCGAATCCGATCATGACCACCGCGGAATGCGAAGCGTCTGACTTTGAGCCTGATTCATGCGTTTGCTACGCAATGGCTATTTTAGACACTAAAACGGATACCAATAAATTCAAAAAACCTGACGAGTTCTTCAAAGCTGCCACCGATACCAAAAGAACATTGAGGGCTGAAATGGAGGAAGACGTTAGATTGGTCCGGCCACCTGAACCAGGCGGCGGCTCTGGTGGTCACGGCGGCGGTCACTAACAGCGCCCGGTCGCATGCAACGGCAGCGCTATCGGTTCATTGCAATAGCGGTGACTCTTCTGGGGGTCACCGCTTTTTCGTTCTCTTCGGCACAACAACCACTTAACGGTCCGATCCAAAGAACACTAGTGGACGGCGAGCAGCATGAATACACGCTGCCACGCAACGGGACACTGCTGGTCCGCGTCGAGAATTCAGGCCGTGGCACGATTCTCTCGGCTGTTGATGACAATGGAAAGGCACGTCTGAGGTCAGCGAACTGGCGCGGTATCGAAGGCGGCTATTCGATGGTTTTACTGCCGGGTGAGGCCCGAACCATCACCATTGAACCGGATACTGCGATAGCGCCAGCTGGGGAATACCAAATCCAAATTTCACCACTGCCACGCACGAGTCGAACCTACAGGGCCGAGCGCGCCATGACGCTGGCAACCGATCGCCACTTGTCATCTTACTTTGGAACCGCTGATCGACGCGCAGAGGCTGTCGATTTCTATCAACAAGCTGTAACCCAATTCGAAGCAGCAAACGAGATTGCTCGTCAAGCGGATGCACTATATGAGCTTGGCGTCGTCGCAGCTGCGCTGGGTCAAAACGTCGAGGCAATCGCATCGTTGGAGCAGTCCGCTAACCTGTTCAAGTCAATCGACGCAGTGGCTGGCCGCGCGGCGAGTCAGAATCAACTCGGTCTTATCGCGTGGCGCCAGGCGCGCTATGACGATGCCATCCGCCTCTTCGACGCTGCGCTGTCCCTTCGACAGCAACAAGGCAGTCACTACCACCAAGCGTTATTGCTAAACAACAAAGGCCTGGTGTATCGAGATATCAACGACTTTTCTGCCTCGATTAAGGCGTTGCAAACCGCTCTGCGCTTGAACGGTATAACACCAGATTTGCTGTCCTCGAACCTCGCCCCGCTTATAGAAGATCTCCCAGTACCACTAACCAATATTGTCACAAACCTGAACAATCTCGGGTGGGTACAGGATGCTGCCGGCGATCTGAATGGCGCACGCGACACACTCGAGCGAGGTTTGGTATTGGCCGAATCCATCCAACGCCCTCGACCGCGAACGGAAATTCAAATCAACCTTGCGCGTGTGTACTACGGTCTGGGGCAACTACAACGCGCTTATACTCATGCAACTGACGCACTGGATTACTTTTCCAATGCGGGTCGGAATGAACTTTGGCAGGCCAATACGCTGGAGGTTCGCGCCAGCATCCTGGAAGCGACTGGCGAATGGCAGCAGGCGCACAGTGATTTGGTGGCCGCGCTAGCGCTGCGCACGCTCGAAAGACACCCCGCTCAACGTGCTCATACCCTGTTGCGGTTGGGTGAGTTAAGTCTGGCTACTGACCAACTGAGCGCGATAACCACGTTTGTTGATGAGGTTGAGTCGATCGCTGCACGAACCGACAGTGCCACCAACATTCTCGCCAGATCGCGTGCACTACAGGGTCAGGTCGCAACAAAGCAGGGACAATTTACTCTGGCGCAGACACTCTACCTAGAAGCCGCCGATCTCTACCAACAATCTGACTCGACGGTGGGTCTCGCTCGAGTTGCGTTATGGCGATCTGAGGCGATGACCGGTGAGGGCGACATCGCGGCTGCGATCGCGTTGTTGCGGCAAGCAAGAGCAATTGCTGAAACATCGACCAATACACTACTCCATATGCAGGCGACAGTGAGACTGTCGCAAGCGCTAATCGACGAAGGACTACAGACAGAGTCAGCAGCACTTGCGCGCGAAGCTCTGCTGCGCAGCGATACGATTCGAAACAACTTAAAGGACCCATTACTGCTACGGAGCTTTGGCAGTACACAACAACAGGCTTACCAGATTCTGGTCGAGATCGCGATTGCTCAAGACCAACACGAGCGCGCTTGGATGATTGCGAACGAATCACGGTCGCGTTATCTGCGCGATGTCGTCTTGAGTAATCGCACGGCCAGCCGGAACGACGTAGATGAACTGATGACGGTTGAGTCGATCCAAGCCAGTCTCGATGACGGCGAAACTGTGGCTCAGTTTTTCATCGGCACCGATGCTGTTCACGGATGGTTCATCACCAATCAGTCAATGGAATTTCGGCAATTATTATCGCGAATTGAACTTCGCCAAGATGTCGATCGGCTCAATAGCGCTATTTCACAACGACGCGCACCTCCAGCTGATTCGGTCCGCCGACTCAGTGCCGCCTTGCTTCCGCGCAATGAATTTTCGTCGTTATTAGTTCTACCGGCAGGCGCGATCTACGAAGTTCCGTTTGCTCATCTGTCATTCGGCGGTGAACCGATTGTCGCCAACAAAGACATCCGTGTCCTGCCGTTATTGACCGATGTGCGGACGCACAGCACGATCGAGCCAACCGAGTTGACAGTATTTGCCGATCCCGTCTATCGACCCGCGGACATCAAAGGCAATCACACAGCGTCATTAATAGCCAGTGCGTTGGCAATTAACGAACATCGTGTCATTGCCAGAGGTGTGACGCGGACCAGTCTTCAGAAACTTGGAAACCTTCCGGGCAGTCTTGAAGAGGCTCGTGCGATACAGGCTTTGTCGAGTGATACACAAACTCATCTGTACACCGGCTTTGATGCCGCGCGTGAGACTGTGTTGCAAGAACTACCCGGCGATACCGGTATCGTCCATTTCGCGACCCATGGCATCGTCGATCGCCACGAGCCAGACGACTCGGGATTAGTATTGTCATTGTTTGATGAAACCGGTGCGCCGCTCGAGGCATTGCTCAGTGCGCAAGATATCAGTGATTTAGATATTCGTAGCAGCCTTGTTGTTTTGAGTGGTTGCGAAACGGGCGTTGGGCGTGTAGTCGTCGGCGAAGGCGTACTGAGCGTGAGTCAAGCTTTTCTGATGGCTGGTGCGCAACGCGTTTTGTCAAGCCTTTGGCGAATTCCTGATCGCGCGACCGCCGTGTTGATGCAGGAGTTCTACAGGCAGCTAATCGAGCAAAAGCAAAAACCCGAAACCGCTTTGCGCCTGGCTCAAGACACACTTCGCCGATCCGAGCGTTGGTCGGACCCCTATTATTGGGCGGGTTTTCAAGTCTTCGGCCGTTAATCACGAAATACCGCCGGGTCGGCGATCCAACCCTCCAACCGCTGAGTCGGCGTCAGCTGTCGCTGTAACCGATCCCAATTGCGCCACGCCCAGG
>JBCCZN010000152.1:0-6692 GCA_039187375.1 Pseudomonadota bacterium | reverse complement strand
CTTATCGATGGCGCGAACGGGCTGATCTTCCTGCGCGTCCGCTTTTTCTGCGTTGGCTGCAAGTGCCTGTGACAGTGTCAGCGCTGAGCTAATTGACTTAGTCGTCGTTGATACGAAACCGGTATCGCCTTCGCTACTGACATCTGTGGTGGGCCAATCGGACGCAACAAGCATCGCGCTTGCTGTGGCCGCATGAGTGGATGTCAGATCTACCGCAGCAGATACCCGATCCTCGGATAGAGTCGGGTCACCGGTGCGGTCGGTGCCGAGCGAGCCGGCAATGACGATTGCAACAAGTGACAGCGCGACAGTGGAGAGTGTCTTATTCATTCGCTTGCCATTGATTGAAGTTGATTGAGTGTTATTTGAATTCTGATAGGTCATGACGCCGCCCCTACTTGACCGCTTTGAGACTGGCAATGCCCTTGCGGGTACCGGTCAGCGTGGCGCCATCGTGGCGGGAGAGGTTCTGCGCACGGCGCGCGCGGAACAGCAATGACGTCGATTCAATCGCGTCATGGTCGAAGTTTTCGCTAGTGATTGCCTCGTCTGCGCGTAACATGCCAACCCAGGCATTGCGCTGGCGCTTGGCCTCATACATCAGACTGTCCGCAATACCAATAATGTGATCGAGATTGGTCTCTTCCGCATTGGCACGGAACAACGGATAGGCCACGAAGCCAATCGAGCAGGTCGTGCGTGCAACCTGGCCGTCACCCAAAGAGAAGTGACGTGCATCAACGGTCGCTCGAATGCGCTCTGCCAATGCAGAGGACTCTTCCGGACTGTCCTGACGCGCGATGACAACGAATTCATCACCGCCCCAACGAATCAGGTAATCATTGCGGCGACAAATTGACTGCAGCACGTCACGGAATTCGAGCAACATCGTATCGCCAGCAGCGTGGCCATAGGTGTCGTTGATCGGCTTGAAGTTATCCATGTCGATCATCATGAATACAAGCTCGGAGTGTTCGCTTGGCTTACCGTTTTGCAAATTGGTGTTGAAGCGGCGCTGTACACCCTCCAGATCGCGCGCGACCTCCTCGAATACAAACCGGCGATTACGCAATCCGGTCAATGGGTCACTCAAGCTGCTCTCTTGTAATTTCGTGTTCAAGGTCTGCAGTTGACGATTGCTCTCAGACAGCATTTCCGTACGCGCACTGACTTCCGACTCCAATCGGCGGCTGTACGCTTCTTCACGTGCAAGTCGATTGCGATGACCCATCCAAAGCACAAAGATCAGTAGTGCACTGGCGGCGACATAGAAGACATGGGCCGCTGTGGTGTTCCACGGCGCCGGATTGACTATTACCGGAATACGAATACCGGTTTCATTCCAGACACCATCATGGTTAGATGCGCGCACGTGCAGCGTGTAATCACCCTTCGCAAGATCGGTGTAGGTGATTCGACGTTGGCTACCCAGCGACACCCAGGCATCATCCAGCCCTTCCAGACGGTATTGGTATTGGTTCTCCGCCGGTGAGGCAAAGTCCAGAGCGGAAAACTCAAACGACACATCGTTACTGTTCCAGTCAACCACCACGCGTCCTTCATCGTCGAGCGGTACATCAGCGCGCACAGGATCATTGCCGCGGAAGAAACCGGTCAGTGCGATCAGTGGCGCAATAGCGTTCTTTGTGACCTGCTCCGGGTGGAAGGCGTTAAAGCCGTTGTGGCAACCAAAGAACATCTCGCCCGATTCACTCTTGTAGTGCGCACCGAAGTTAAACTCCTCCGATTGCAGGCCGTCCTTACGGTGCAAAACCTCTATTGCACCCGTCGCCGGTTTGAATTTGCTGATGCCATAGTTGGTGCTCAGCCACATCCAGCCTTTACTGTCGAACTGAATGCCGTAGATGACATCATTGCCAAGACCATCCGACTGCGACGTGTTGCTGAATGTGATTGCCTCCGGCTCGCTGACCGCGCCGACGACCTTGTCCAAACCGCCACCGCGAGTACCGACCCAGACGTTGCCGCCAACATCAACGTTGATGGAGTAAACGGTATCGTCAGCGAGCGTACCGATGGTGTTGGAGTCATGGCGGAAGTTGAAGAATCGACTCAATTCCTGGTCATAGAGGTTCAGGCCGCCACCCTCGGTACCAATCCACAGCATGCCACTCGGGTCTTGGGCGAAGCTGGTGACCTTATTGTTGGATAAGCCTTCGGTGACCATCGTTGCAGTCGGCAGTCGAATGAACGACTCACTATCGCGATCAAAGCGGACCGCGCCACCACCGTAGGTACCCACCCAGACGTTGCCGGCGCGATCCTCAAACAAAGACATGATGCCGTTGGCGCTTAGACTGCGATCATCAGCTGGGTCATGCTGATACTGCGTCATGTCACCGGTTTGCGGGTCTAACACGGTCACACCGCGTGTCATCGTGCCAATCCAGATCTTGCCTGCACTATCGGTGAGCAATGCCATCACGCGGTCATCGCCAATAGACAGACCATCGGGGCTTTCGGTTCGATACTGTTTTAGCGCACCGGCAACACGATCCATTTGCGCCAGACCATCACCGAAGGTACCAACCCACAGTTTGCCTTGTGCGTCGGTTGTGAATGAGGTGACGACCGGGCGTACGGCTTCGGTCGCCGTCAATTGTTCTGCAGGCTCAAATCCCAGACCCCAGGTGTGTGGATTCCAAGTATTGACACCTTTGGTCTTGGTGCCGATCCATAACAGACCGGAGCGATCTTCGTAGATGCTGGTGATGTTGTTATCCGACAAACTGGCGACATCAGAACCCACGTTGAAGTAGCGCGTCGCCGTGCCATCGCTATGGCGGATGCGATTCAAGCCGTTGATCGTCCCAACCCACAAACGACCGGCACTATCTTCGAAAATGGTGGTGACGCGGTCATGACTGATCGTCGATTGATCAGCTGCATCGTGCGTGAATCGCTCGAAACGCTGACTGCCAGGCACCATCCGACTTAACCCGCCGCCATAGGTACCAACCCAGAGATTCCCTTGGGAGTCTTGCAGGATGCTGCGCACAGATCCCGCCTGTAGCGACTGCGCATTGTCCGGATCGTGTTTGAAGGCAACCTGCTGATTGGTTTTGGTATCAATGGCGGTTAATCCGTGATCGCCACCAACCCACAGCAAGCCACGCGCATCGAAGTACAGAGAGTGCAATCGCGGTGTCTCAGTGGCATCGCTCAATGCAACCGGCGTAAATGCCTCTGACTCCGGGTCGAAATAACCCAAACCGCTTTGACGCGTGGCAACCCAAACCAGGCCATTCTTGTCGATCAGCACATCGCGTAGCCGATCACTTGTCAGCGTCCCAAGCGCATCACTTGCACGGTAGGTTTTGACCAGTCCTGAGTTGCGATCCAACTTTGACAAGCCACCGCCGTCGGTTGCAAGCCATAGCACATCTCCCTCGCCCTGCTCGATGTCGAAAACGAAATCGCTGACTAACGCATCGGGATTGCCCCGGTCGCGCTTGAAGTGCGTGAAGCGATAACCATCGTAGCGGTTCAAACCGTCTTCTGTCGCCAGCCACATCATACCGTCGCGGTCTTGCAGCATGGACAGCACGTTGCTTTGCGATAGACCTTGATCAATCGAAATGCGGCTGAACAACATCGGCTGTGAGGACGTACCGGATTGCGCAACGCTTACCGAACCGGTTAGCAACAACAAAACGGCGGCCACAACTCGGTGACGATGAAGAAAATTGACGATTGCTACAGTCATTGAAACCCCGAAAGATCGCTAGTTACCGCTTTTCACGGCTTTTGCCATTACGAGGTCAATTAGACGGGATTTACATTCGGTGATCGTTGATGGCGGGAGGTCGAAGTCCGCAACAAAGTGTGACGTAGATCAAATAATGGACTGGTTAAGCGTCTCACCTGACCAACGACTGAGGAACCGATCCTCGATCTCTTCAGGCGTGATGGCACGCGACACGAGGAAACCCTGATAAGTATCACAGGAGAGTCCCTGTAGTGCTTCGAGTTGCGCGCTATGCTCAACGCCTTCTGCAACCACCTGCAGCCCAAGGCCATGCCCGAGAGAGATCATGCCCGATGCCAGAGCGCCGTCTCGGGCATCGTCAACAATGCCGGAGATGTAGCTCTTGTCGATCTTGAGCACATCGATTGGCAAGCGCTTCAAGTACATGATGGCCGACTCGCCAGTGCCAAAATCATCCGCAGCCAGCCGCACGCCAATATCCTTCAGCGCTTGCAAACGCTCAACCGCCTCATCCGATCCCGCCAATACACCGCGCTCGCTTAACTCCAATTCGAGGCGAGACGGTGAGAGCTTCGTCTGTTTCAGTACTTGATCGACGGATTCAACAAAATCGTCTTGCATCAACTGTGTCTTGGCGACATTGACGCACATCAGTGGCGAATCGAAACCGGCGAGCTCCCACTCACGCGCCTGCTCGACTGCCGTGCGCAATACAAATTCACCCAACCGCATCATCAGGCCAGACTCTTCTGCGACCGGTACGAATTCATCCGGCTGGATGGACTGGCCATCGGGCAAATCCCAGCGCAGCAAAGCCTCGACTGCGACCAACTTGTCATCGGCTACCGACAGGATTGGTTGGTATGCCACACGCATATCACCGCGAATCAACGCATCACTCAACAACTGCTCCACGTGCAGTTTACGGTCGGCCGCCGCGTCGGTAGCAGCACAGTAATGGGTCAATCCGCTGCCGCGTTCTTGAGAGACTCGCATCGCGTTTTCCGCGCGTTGCATCAGGCTATCTATGTTGTCCGCATCGTCAGGATATTGTGCAACGCCTGCACATGCCGACAAATGCAATCGTTGCCCTGGCGCATCGATCGAGGACGCCAGAGTGTCATTTAAGCGTCGGCACAGATCGTCCATCGTGTCACGATCCCCAGGCCAGCTCAGCATCATTGCAAATCGTGAATTGCCGAGATAACTCAGAACCGCTGACTTCATACCGTCTGACGCGCTGCCGGTGCTGCCCACAACCGCAAGACATTGACTCAGTTTGCCACCGACGCGTTGCAACATCTCATCAGCGATACGTTGACCATGCGCCTCAACGACTAGCCCGAAGCGTGGCAGATTGATGACGAAGACTGCCAAGGCACGCTCTTGCGTCGTACTGGCAACCACCGCGCGAGAGAGAATTTGCATGAACTTGGCGCGGTTCGGTAGCCCCGTAATCGGATCAACCGATTCATTGGTGCGCAACTGTGCACGGGTTTTATCGGCGAACGACAATGCCTCTCGCAATACCGATTCATTTTTATTGATCCGTGATTGCATCCTGACCACATTGACCGCTCGCGCCACACGTCTGGCGACGAACTCCCATTTGATCGGCTTGTCGATCACATCATACGGTTCGGCTTCCGTCGCCTCATTGATCTCGCGCTGATTGTTGCATATAGCGAAAATAGGCAATGACGGTGACAGCCCCATTAATACTCTATAAAACAAATCACCTTTTTTGGTTTTCAACGCGCTGTCTATGACGACGGCGTCGGTTGCCAAACACGCATCGACAAGCTCACCCAGATTGGCGACGGTTGGCACGCTCACGTTCAAGCCTGAGTTTTTCAGCCAGCGTTCGCCCCACTTGCGCTGCTTCGCATCACGCGTTAACAGAACAACACCCGGCGCGTTGTCCGACTGTGGTGATGGTTTTTGCACGGCATCGGAAATGGACCTGAGCTCTTGCGTCAGGTCCATTAATTCGCCGTATTGTGACGGGGGTGAGCTCATGCAGTCAGATCAGTGGGTATCCGGTGATTGGCGGTTTGCTCGGCAAAGCTCGGAAATTCATCGATGTCCATTGGCCTGGCAATGACAAAACCCTGCAGCGATTCGCACCCCAAATCGCGCAGGTAGCGCGCCTGGTCTGGCGTTTCAACACCCACAGCGGTGACCTTGACATTCAGCTCATTGGCTGCCGCGATAATGGCACGACAAGACTTCAGGCTATTGGGATTCTGACCCATCCGACCGACCAGCCGTCGATCCAGTTTGAGTCGAGACACCGGACTGTCTGCCAACATCACAAGAGAGCTGCCGCTGACACCAAAATCTTCAACCGCAATCGTGGCGCCGATGCGTGCCAGTCGGTTACAGGCGGCAAAATTCTGTTGTGCATCGCGCATCAAGACCGACTCCGCGATTTCGAACTCCAACACACTGGCATCCAGGCCGTGCGTTTCAAGCGTGCTGCAAATCAGCTCCGCAAGGTCTTTTCTTGCGAGCTCTTTACTCGTCAGATTGATCGACAGACCCAGCGCATCAAAACCCATCGTCTTGAGTTTGGCCATATCCTCCAGCGCTCGGGTCAAAACAAATTCGCCAATGCGCTCGACCATGCCGGTACGTTCAGCGACAGCAAGAATTTTGTGGATAGGTTGTGCGCCCAACAATGCCGCTGGCCAGCGCAAGAGTGCCTCAACCTATCCACAAAATTCTTGCTGTCGCTGAGCGCACTGGCATGGTGGAGCGCATCGGCGAATTTGTTTTGACTCAGGCGCTGGAGGATCTGGCCAATCTCAAGACAATGGGTTTCGATGCGCTGGGTCTGTCAATCAACCTGACGAGCAAAGAGCTCGCAAGAAAAGACCTTGTGGAGCTGATTTGCAGCACGCTTGAAACGCACGGCCTGGATGCCAGTGTGTTGGAGTTCGAACTCGCGGAGTCGGTCTTG
>JBCCZN010000151.1:0-6718 GCA_039187375.1 Pseudomonadota bacterium | reverse complement strand
AAGAATGACGGCGGCGCGAGTCGCAACTTCCTTGAGCTGCGAGTCGGTCAGTCGCGCGTCGATCGCGGTGATGGGCAGTGCCGGGCGCAATTGGCGCAACGCGCGTTGCGCGACCAGCGCTTTTGGTTGGCCGATATCGCTGCTTCGATACAAACTCTGGCGCGCCAGGTTGCTCGCATCGACGCGGTCGAAGTCGTTGACCGTGATCGCACCGATGCCGGCGAGCGCCAGACTTTGTAGCGCGGCGCAACCGGTGCCACCGGCACCGATGACGAGCGCATTGGCTTTGCCCAGTCGCTGCGCTGCCGAGTGTCCAAATTGTGGCAGCGAGTAGTGGCGGGCGTAGCGTGTATCAGCCTTCGCGTCGGACACGTTTGATCGTGACCGGTGTCGTTGGCACATCGCCGTGCATACCGTGATTACCGGTTTCGACACCCGCGATGGTATCGACAACGTCCATTCCCTGGGTAACACGACCGAACACGGCATAGCCGAAATCACGGCCACCGTGATTGAGAAAATCATTGTCCTTAAGATTGATGAAGAACTGCGACGTAGCGCTATCGACAACCTGGGTGCGGGCCATGGCGATGCTGCCGCGCACGTTGGGCAAGCCGTTGTCCGCTTCGTTCTTGATGGGGTCATGGGTCGGCTTGGCGTCCATATTTTCGTCCATGCCGCCGCCTTGAATCATGAAATTGGGAATGACGCGATGAAAGATAGTGCCGTCGTAGCCACCCTCATCGGCGTAGCGCAGAAAGTTCTCGACGCTAATCGGCGCCTTGTCGTCGTTCAGGTCAAGGTGGATATCGCCGTGTGTGGTTTCAATGACGATCATGCTGAGCTCCCGTGTCTGGTGTTAAAGCGTGCGTGCCTCGCTGACCCGCGGACGTGCGCCGCGATCGTCGAAACACTGAATATCGGTAAAAGAACAGGTGCGCAGGATACCGGAGACGGCGTCGGCTTGCTGGTAGCCGTGCTCCAGCAGCAGCCAGCCGCCGGGTGTCAACCATTTACTGGCGCCTGTGATGATCGCGCGCAATGCATCGAGGCCATCCGTGCCCGCTGCAAGCGCTTGTCTTGGCTCATGTTTCAGGTGGGTTTGCAGTCCGTCGAAATCCTGCTCGACGTAGGGTGGATTGCTGACAATGAGATCAAAACGAGAGCGTGTTGGTAGTGCCTCAAACCAGTTGCCGCAGTGGAATGTGACGTTGCCCAAGCCCAGTCTTTGCGCATTGCGTTGCGCTACCGCGAGTGCCCGGCGCGACAGGTCGCTTGCGACGATCTGCGCCAGCGGTCTTGCCCTGGCGATCGCCAGGGCAATGGCACCAGAACCAGTGCCCAGATCGGCTATGCGGCAGGTTTGCGCCGGCGGAATCCGTGCCAAGGCACGCTCGACCAGGATCTCTGTGTCGGCACGCGGTACCAGTGTGTCGCGGGTGACTTCCAGCATCAGTGACAAAAACGGCTGGCTGCCGGTCAGGTAGGCAAGTGGGACATTGTCGGCGCGTTGTGCAAGCCATTCGTCGAGTCGAGCCTGAGCGTCATCTGTTGGCACGACGTCGCCGCGCGTCAGCAATTGGGCTCTCGACAGGTCCAGTGCTTCGCTGATCAACCAGTCGGCTTCCAGCGTGGCATCGTCGCCGAGTACGGCGAGCGCAATGCGTGCGTGTTGGCGCCACTCGGCGATGGATCGTGGTTTAGAATGCGTGCTGGACAAGCGTGTTCGGCGCGGTAATACGCCGCTCAAGGGGCCAGTGAAGATGCAAGTGTACACAAGCGTATTGGATATGGTGGGCAGGACGCCGCTGCTGGAGGTCACCCAGTTTGATACCGGCGTGTGTCGACTGTATCTAAAGCTCGAACTGATGAACCCGGGCGGCTCGATCAAGGATCGCATTGGCGTATCGATGATCGAGGAGGCGGAAGCCCGCGGGGACATCAAACCCGGCGATACCATCGTCGAGGCCACTGCTGGCAACACAGGCCTGGGCCTGGCGCTCGCGGCTGCGCGTAAGGGCTACCGACTCATCTTGGTCTTGCCAGACAAAATGAGCCAGGAGAAGATTTTCAATCTGCGTGCGATGGGTGCGGAGGTTGTGCTGACGCGCTCGGATGTCGGGCGTGGCCATCCAGAGTATTACCAGGACTTGGGCCGCAGTATTGCAGCCGAGCAGGGCGCCTACTTTATCAATCAGTTTGGCAACGCGGATAATCCATTGGCGCATGAAAAAACCACCGCGCCAGAGATTCTCGAACAGCTTGATGGCAACGTCGATGCGGTGGTCGTGGGTGTTGGTTCCAGTGGCACAGTCAGCGGCATGAGCAAGTACTTTCGTCAGCACGCACCGGCGCTGCGTCTGGTTCTGGCCGACCCGGAAGGTTCGATCCTCGCCGAGCACATCAATCATGGTCGTGAGGTTCAGAGTGCCAGTTGGCTCGTCGAGGGTATCGGTGAGGATTTCATACCGGACATCGCCGACTTTTCGATGGTGCACAAGGCTTACAGCATTAGCGACGCGGAGTCATTCGAGATGGCGCGTGCACTGTTGCGCAAGGAAGGTCTACTGGCCGGCTCCTCCTCGGGCACGTTGCTCGCGGCCGCACTCAAATATTGCGCAGAACAAACGCAACCCCAGAACGTGGTGGCTTTCGCCTGCGATACCGGTAACAAGTACCTGTCAAAGCTCTACAATGATTTCTGGATGGAGGATCAGGGCTTTATTTCGCGCGAGCGCTTCGGCGACTTGCGTGATTTGATCGGGCGGCTGCACGGCGAGCGCGCAACCATCACTGTAGGCCCGGACGACGTACTCACGACCGCGCACAATCGGTTGCGCAATGCCGGCGTGTCCCAATTGCCGGTGATGGCCAATGGCGAGTTGGTCGGTGTGTTGACCGAGGACGACATCATCAGGCTGGCATTTGGCAAGCCGGATTTGATGCACGCCAAGGTCAGCGAGGCGATGCAGGAGAGCTTTATCCAGCTGGAGCCCGATACGACGATCAACAATTTGGTTGCGTTGTTGCAGGTGCAGCCGTTCGCAGCCGTCACGCATGGCGGGGAATTTTTCGGCTTGATCACCCGTGCCGATGTGCTCAATCATCTGCGCAAGCAGGTCAGTTGATGTTGCGTCACATATTGGCGCTTTGTGAATAATCGGAGCTTCAGGAGCCCAAGATGGCTGATAACAAAACCGCATTCTCGACACGTGTAATTCACGCGGGTCAATCACCGGATCCAAGCACCGGTGCGATTATGCCGCCGATCTATGCGACCTCAACCTATGTGCAGTCGAGTCCGGGCGTGCACCAAGGCTATGAGTATTCGCGCACGCAAAATCCGACCCGCATGGCCTTTGAACGATGTGTTGCTGATCTCGAGGGCGGCACGCACGGCTTCGCATTTGGCTCGGGGCTGGCGGCGATCGGTACGATTCTCGAATTGCTGGACAGCGGTTCGCATATTTTGGCGATGGACGATTTGTACGGCGGAACCAATCGACTGTTCAGCAAGGTGCGCACGCGCTCCTCTGGTCTGTCGTTCAGTTATGTCGATTACACGGATCTGGATGCGGTACGCGCAGCGATCACCCCGGCCACACGCATGTTGTGGATCGAAACACCCAGCAATCCGTTGCTCAAGCTCGTCGATATCGAGGCGGTCGCACAGCTCGCACGCGACCATGATTTGTTGTTGGTTGCGGATAACACCTTTGCCACGCATTGGGCGCAGCGACCGCTGGAGCTCGGTGCCGATATTGTCATGCATTCGGTCACCAAGTTTTTGAACGGCCACTCCGATATGGTCGGTGGTATTGCGGTCACCGCGAATGCCGAGCTCGCCGAACAGCTGGGCTTTTTGCAGAACTCGGTCGGCAGTGTGCTCGGACCGTTCGACAGTTTTCTCGCCTTGCGCGGGGTCAAAACGCTGTCCGTGCGGATGCGCCAGCACGCCCAGAGCGCGATGGCGATTGCACAGTGGCTCGAAGCGCATCCGCGTGTCACACGTGTGTTGTATCCGGGGCTGAATTCTCATCCGCAGGCGAGTCTTGCTGCGCGTCAGATGTCCTCGCCGGGCGGCATCGTCACCTTTTTCATTGACGGTGGCCTGGATGCGGCGCGCAAGTTTCTAGAGACGGTCGAGGTATTCGCGCTAGCCGAAAGTCTAGGCGGGGTCGAGAGCCTCGTTGATCACCCGGCCATCATGACGCACGCCTCTGTGCCACAGGCACAGCGCGAAGCGATCGGGTTGTCGGATGATCTGATTCGCCTGTCTGTGGGTATTGAAGACACCGACGATTTGATTGCTGATCTGGAGCGCGCTCTGGCGGGCTAACCGGTCAGGATTATTCGGTATCGAGTGCCGCCAACTGGTCGGCCTGATATTCGCGGGTCAGCGGGCCGATCACCTGTTCAAGGTCGCCCTCAACGATCTCTGCGAGTTTGTAGAGCGTCAGATTAATGCGGTGATCGGTGATGCGGCCCTGCGGGTAGTTGTAGGTGCGAATGCGCTCTGAGCGATCAC
Source organism: Pseudomonadota bacterium (assembly GCA_039187375.1). Taxonomy (GTDB): domain Bacteria; phylum Pseudomonadota; class Gammaproteobacteria; order Steroidobacterales; family Woeseiaceae; genus CALBPI01. The sequence continues at coordinate 2,190 of JBCCZN010000151.1, read as the reverse complement.
CACTGCCAACCAGTGAGCGGCGCTGTTCGGCTTGTGCCGAGGTTTGCGCCTCGCGTTCGGCATCGAGCAAACGCGCTTTCAGCAAAGACATGGCGCGCGCCCGGTTTTTGTGTTGTGAGCGCTCGTCCTGGCACTCTACGACCACACCGGTCGGCAGATGAGTGATGCGCACTGCTGAATCAGTCTTGTTGACGTGCTGGCCACCGGCGCCCGAAGCACGATAGGTGTCGACGCGCAGGTCCGAGTCATTGATATCGACATCTTCAACGGCTTCAACCTGGGGTAGCACGGCAACGGTGCAGGCCGAGGTGTGAATGCGACCCTGTGATTCGGTCTCCGGCACGCGTTGTACCCGATGCGCACCGGATTCAAACTTCAGTTGCGAGTAGGCGCCATTGCCACTGACCTGCGAGATGATTTCCTTGTAGCCACCGTGCTCACCCTCATTGGCAGAGAGCACCTCAACCTGCCAGCGTTTGGATTCGGCGAATTTGGAATACATGCGGAACAGATCACCGGCGAAAATGGCGGCTTCATCGCCACCGGTGCCTGCACGAATTTCCAGAAACAGGTTGGCATTGTCGTGCGGATCGGCCGGGATCAGCGCCATTTGCAAATCGGTTTCGGCCGCTTCGATAGCTGCTTGCAAACGGGTGACCTCGTCCTGCCCCATTGCCCGCATATCGGGATCGCTGTCTGTGGCAAGCAGTCTGGCATCGTCCAGTTCCTGCATCTCATTGCGGTAGCGTGTGAATAGCGCTACCACGGGTTCAAGACGGGCGTATTCCATCGACAGATCGCGGAATTGCGTCTGGTCGCTAATGACATCCGGGTCGGCGAGCAATGCCGCCAGCTCCTCGAATCGATCGGCAAGACCGTCGAGTTTGCGTTCGATGCTGGTTTTCACGAGCGTGCCGGTCGAACGTGCGGTGTCGCTTCGGTTGGATCATCGCTGCGTTCCGGCGTCTCCGGGGGCAGGAACAGTGCGCGAGCAACATCGAGGAACTGATCGTCTGAGGCTGCCGCTGCTTCGCGCAGTTTGGACGTAGGCTGATGCAAAATTCTCTGAGTCAGTGTGTGCGCGAGTTGTTTACAGACCTCTTCCGGATCATGGCCTGCGGCGATTCTTTTGCGGGCGGCTTCCAGCGCATCATCGCGTGCATGCATTACTGCTTCGCGCACAGACAAGATCGTCGGTGTGGCGACCCGTTGGCGCTCGGCAGTATGAAATTCACTGACCGCCGAATCGATAATTTTGTCCGCTTCCAGCGCCGCCTGTTGGCGCGCCTGCTGGCCTTCGGTGATGACATTGTTCAGATCATCGATCGAATACAGATAGACGTCGCGGACCTTGCCAACCGCTTCTTCGATATCTCGTGGCACCGCGATATCGACGGCAAACAGCGGTCGCCGCCGGCGCTTCTTGAACGCGCTCTTAACTAGCGCTTGGGTAATGATGGGATCCGGTGCGCCGGTTGAGCTGAACAACAGATCCGCATCGGGCAAGGCTAACTCGATCCGATCTAATGGCATCGCGAAACCATCGAATTCCTTGGCCAACGCACTGGCGCGTTCCTCGCTGCGATTGGCGATGAACAGTCGACCGATCCCATGGCGACGCAGGTGACGGGCGACCAATTCAATGGTCTCGCCCGCACCGATCAACAGTGCGGTGTGATTTTCGAAATCAGCGAACAGCTGTTTGGCCAGACGCACGGCAGCATAGGCGACCGAGACCGGGCTTGCTCCAATGTCGGTATCCGTTCGGACCTTTTTGGCGATCGAGAAGGCGTGGTCAAACAAACGAGCAAGATGGGGTCCGCAGGCGCCAAGTTCCTGGGCGGCACGGTATGCCTGCTTCAACTGACCGGAGATCTGGGTTTCTCCCAACACCATGGAGTCCAGACCTGACGCGACGCGGAACAGATGTTGGGTCGCGTCGTGGTCCTGCCGGTGAAACAGTGCATCGCGAAATCCGCTTCCGGTGTGTTCGGACTGCTCCAGCAGATTGACGATGGCGTCTGCGGGTTGCTCGTTGCCTGCCCAGTAGATTTCGGTGCGGTTACAGGTCGACAGCACAACCGCTTCGGTTACCCCCGGCAGCTCGCGAATACCCGGGAGGGTTTGTGGCAGCGCGGGTTCAGCAATAACCAACTGCTCACGGACTTCGACCGTGGCCGTGTTATGGTT
>JBCCZN010000150.1:0-6812 GCA_039187375.1 Pseudomonadota bacterium | reverse complement strand
TGAAGTCCAAGCGCAAGATTAGTTTCTGGTATGGCGCGCGTTCCAAACGTGAGATGTTTTTCGTTGAAGATTTCGACACCCTGGCCGCAGACAATGACACCTTCGATTGGCATGTCGCACTCTCCGATGCACTACCCGAAGATGACTGGGACGGTTACACCGGTTTCATTCACAACGTCTTGCATGATGAGTACCTGAAAAATCACCCGGCACCCGAGGACTGTGAGTACTACATGTGCGGCCCGCCGATCATGAACAAGTCGGTGATCAACATGTTGCTTGAGCTGGGCGTCGACCGCGAAGACATCATGCTCGATGACTTCGGTGGCTAACGATGGAAGAGAAGCGACGCGATCTGAAGATCACACAACGACGCCGGCTACTGGAACGAATGGTCGCCGATCTGGCTAACTCCAATCCCAATCTGTATTACATGCCTACCATCGATGTGGCGACGTTGCTCGAGGAGCACATTCGCAAAGGTGACGCGCTCAGTCAGGAAGAGCACGAGCTCCTGAAACCGCTGAGCCGGCGCGACATACAGATCCTGTTGAGCATCCACGACAACAGCTAATTTGCCGTCATCAAAATTGATCGGCAGTCATTTTCAGGCTGCTGTCATCCAGTGATGCCAGCAACCTCGCCTGAGCTTGCGTCTTCGACAACTCGTGACGGAAAAAGAACTGACACGCCGCCAGCTTGCCCTGATAGAACGCCGCGTCGGCAGCGCTTGCATCCTGCGGCGCCGCACATGCGACCTGTGCCATCCGCAACCACATCCATGCGACGACAATCTGCCCGACCATATCCATATAGACAACGCTATTGGCCATGGCCAACGGCAAAAGCCCCTCTACTGCAGTGGCGGCTAAGGTACCGGTGACTTTTTGCAATTGCTCGCACGCAAGTTCCAAGTCACTGGCAAATTCGCCAAGGCGCTCCTCCGACTTCGATGCTGCAATCGTCTTGCTGATTTCGCCCAACAACACACCCAGACTCTGCCCATTGTCCTGCAACACCTTACGGCCTAACAGATCGAGACTTTGGATTCCGGTCGTACCCTCATGAATTTCGTTCAGTCGGTTGTCACGGTAAATGCGTTCAACCGGATAATCGCGTGTATAGCCATAGCCGCCCAGGACCTGAATCGCCAAATGATTGGCTTCCAATCCGTGCATCGACGGCCAGCTCTTGATCACCGGCGTCAGCAATGCCAATAACGCCTCAATCTGCTGACGCTTATCGGCGTCGTGCGTGATACGGGTCAAATCGATCAGTTCCGCACCGTATAAACACAATGCCATCGCGCCCTCGGCAATCGCCTTTTGATGCAACAACATGCGTTTCACGTCGGTGTGTTCGATGATCGGAATTTGCGGTTGATCGGCACCGGGCGCCGTTAATGAGCGGCCCTGCGTGCGATCTTTGGCGTAATCCAGCGAATACCGATAACCATTCCAGGCAAGCTGCGCGGCTGACACACCGATGCCAATGCGGGCCTCATTCATCATGTGGAACATGCCTGCCAGACCTTTACCAGGTGCACCCAGCAATTCTCCAACGCAGGGTGCATCATCACCCAACACCGGCACGGTGTTCACAATGCCACGTTGTCCCATCTTGTGATTCAGTCCCGCCAGCCGAATACCGTTGTGAGCGCCTGGTGATCCATCGTCGTTGACGCGAAATTTTGGCACCAGAAACAACGATACGCCGCGACTGCCTGGTGTCAGACTGCCGTCTTCATTTTCGATCTTCGCCAGCACCATATGCACGATGTTGTCGGCCAACTCATGATCGCCACCGGAGATCCACATCTTGCTGCCGGTGATTTGGTAGCTACCGTCAGGCTGCAACACCGCACGGGTTCGGATGTCACCGACTGAAGACCCCGCTTGTGGCTCAGAGAGCATCATCGTACCGAACCACTCTCCACTGACCATCTTTGGCAGATAGCGGGCTTTTTGCTCGTCGGTGCCCACGACGTTCAGCATATTGGCGGCGGCCGCCGTCAAAAAAAGATAGCCCAAACCGGTGCCGGCATGAGCACCGGTTGGCACCTCCAGCACCTGACTCACGGCATACGGCAGCCCCATTCCGCCCCATTGCGGATCAAAGCCAGCGGTGAAAAACCCGGTCTCCAGATAACGATCGATTGCCGGCTTCAACGCCGGATGATTCCAGACCGTACCGTCTTCCAGTCGCGGCTCATTGGCATCGAGCAATTCGGCCATACCATCAAATTCCGCCGCAGCGAAATCGGTAACCGCATCGATCATCGCCTCGACGTCATCACGCGAATAGTCATCGAACGGCGGTTGGGAGAGAATATGTTCGGTCGCACCTAGCTCAAACAACCAGAAAATCAGGTCGCGGCGGTGCAGCAGTTGTTCGGTTTGCATGCCCGATAGGATACCCCATCGGGCAAGCCGACCCGCAGTTAACCCTTCAAGGCGTTACGCGACGTATAACAAACGGAATTTTCTGATTGGCTGCGCGCTCCAGCGCATCTTGACGCTGTACGGCGATACGCATCGCCGGCGGCACCAACTGCCGCAGATTATCGACCAGCTTGGCCTCGCTCGCCGCATCCCAGCCTTCCGCGACCAGCACATTCAGCGTCAGCGATTCGAGCGATTCCTGGATAACTTGCACGCGCAATAAATGCGGCACGTCGCGCGGAATATGATTCAGGCCGGCGCAGACCTCACCGTCCGGACCAAACACGTATTCAGATCGTCTTCCGAGCAAACCGGAAAACGTCGCTTCGCCCGTTTCAATGGCCGCAATATTGTCGACCGCTGCCGAGTCCACCAGCGCGATATCGCCGGTCTCATAGCGCACTAATGGCATGGCACTATTCCAATGACCTGTGGCGATAATCTTGTAGGCTTTACGGCCATCGTCAGCGTCCAGTTCCGGCTCTGCGATCAACTCGGTGGTGCCGTACAACGGATCAAATCGGAACGCACTCCCATTACGTGAGACAGCCAGTGCCACACGCTCGCCCTGACCGTAGTAGTCAATGACATCAGCATCCAACACACGCTTCGCGGCGCTTGCCATATGCGCTGCCGACATTTCAGAGGAACTGAGCACCAACGGCACGCGAAGCTGCAATGATTTTGCCTCAAGCATGGCAATAAAATTCTCGAGCATCGACGGGTAGACGTACAACACGTCTGGCTTGAACCGGTTGAGTTCCGCAACAAACCAATCCAGTGTCTTGGACGACAGATGCGCATTGGATAGCACCAGTGTCTGACCACCATTGCGGTAGACGCCGAATGGCGGAGATTGGTCCTCGGGTGCTTTCACCTCGTCGGCCCGCAACACCGCCAAGCGTGAAGTGCGCATATTGAGATCATGCTCGTGCATCAGATGTTCAATCGCGAAACGCTCCGCCGAGAGGTTTTCCAATGAACGGTATAGCGGCAGGGGTTGGCCTGTCGTGCCGCCAGTCGATCCTGGTATTTTGGCAATCGAGCCGGTCATGAAATCGTCTGGGCGCTCGCGCACTGTGTCTTTTGCCAAGATGGGCCATTGCGCTAGCGCTTGTGCAGCATAGGCACGCCCGTAAGTCGTCTTGCCCGCCTGTACCAGCGTCTTGTCGAGCAACGCCTTACGAATTGCCTGGCGCTCGTGCGCATCAGCGTGTGCGTAACCCGAGTAGATGCGCTCGATACGACGCCGGAAAAAGGGGTTATAGCGCAGCAGTCGATTGGTGAGATCGGCGTTGCGCAGCGTGTCGGCCAGGCCCATTATTCAGACCTCACCGTAAATGGCGTCCTGCCACATCTCGACCACCTCATTAACACCGACACGACGTGTGGAGATCGCGCGTGCATTCGCGGAGAGCGTGTTCCAAAGCGCATCATCCGCCAGAATCGCCAACAAACGTCGCGCATAGTCGTCAATATCATCCTGCTCAACGAGATAACCGGTCTCATCGTTAATGACAAAGTCTGCCATGTCGCCGACGTTTGAAACCACCGGCACCGTGCCACTGCACATAGCCTCTAGTAGCGCGATCGACACGCCCTCCCAACGCGAGGTCAAAATGAAGATCTTGGCGGTTTGTTGCAGATCGAGTACATCCGCCCGGCGTCCAAGGAAATTCACGTTATCGCCGATACCGAGCTCGGCGACCATCCCTTCCAGCTCTTCGCGATCCGGACCATCACCGACCAATGCGACCTGCACGTCCGGCTTGCCCGCGGCAACCTTGCCGAGCACCTTGATCAGTCGGTCCGGACGCTTGTACTCAGTCAGACGACCTACAAACATGACATCCCACGGACGCGCTGCCAGCGGCGCGACCGTATCGGGATACCGTACGCTGCCGGTGATGGTTACAATTTCGCAGCGAACACCATTAGCACGCAGATAGTTTTCGGCGTTGGAGCCGCGTACCACCAACAAATCAAAACAACGTGTCATTCTGATTGCGAGGCGCTCGACCAACTTGCTGGGTCGGGCAAGGTTCGCCAGCACCGTGTTTTCGGATTTGTAACCACCACCCTCGATCTGTAGTGCGCCAGAAGTCACCTGGTAGCAAGCACGACAGCCGGCCAGCGCCGAGACAATGATCGTGATGATTCCGGCCGGAAAAATGTGATAACCGACGATCATCCTTGGCTTGCGCTTCAGGCAATGCCGCAGAGTGACAATGAACTTGGCGCCAGCGCGGCTGAAAAGTTTTTGCATCCAGGCAGGCGCAATAATCTCGTGTACACCGTCAACGCCGAGCGGAGAATCGGTGACAAGGTACATTTGACCGGCGCAGGCATCGCGTAATGGAATAACGTGTGCCTGAACCCAATTTGGATTATGAAAAGTGCCTATCGCAACCAGATCTTGTCGCTCAGGGTGCGACTTGCGGCGACGCGACCCCGACGCCGCACCCGCCAGCCAGCCGATCCAGTAGCTAACTGACAGCGCCAAAATTGATACATATCGCATAGTTGTATCGTCTCTTTTTATTGAATTCTAAGTACCCGTGGCGCTCACTAGCGAACACCAACAGCGCAGATTCAATAAGGCCGATCGTTGTCGCCCGATGGCGACAAAAAGTGATTGAAATTTAACAAAAAATCAATCTCATCACTATCGCTCAAAAACGTCGATCGGTCCTTTACGTGATGCGCTTTTTGTGTGTTACCGTCCTCGAACGATGAGTCAGGCGTGCTGTCCAATTGTCTGCGAAGTTTGGGTGCAGACCGGCCAACGCGTCTTTCGTTAAATTGGGAGAATAGAATGGTAGCTAACAATCAACTAGTAAATGAGTCACGCTCGGGCACATTGACCTCATCACTGGTTGCATCGGCTCTGGTCCTTCTGACCTTCGGTGTTGCGCAGGCGCGCATGCCCATTGGCATTCCGACGCCGCCGTTTGGTCTACAGGAAACGCCAGCGATGTATGCGAGCGACGCAAGCTATGCGTCAAACGTCCATGGCCCGTACACACACTATGTCGACAACTCCGGCAACTGCTCCGATTCAGGCAGCGGCACCGAAGCGACGCCACGTTGTAGCCTGCCGACTCGACTGAATGCCGGTGATGTCGTGCAGGTGCACGGCGGTCCCTACCGACCTCAATCCGATGTCAGGATTGTCGTCTCCGGCACCAGCGCCGCGCCAATTTTCATTACCGGTGTGATCGCGAACGGCAATCGGCCTGTATTCGATAGCGTCGACAGCAACGGCAAACTCTACATCGATGGCAGCTATGCCATCGTCGAGAACATCGAGTTCGCAACGTCAGGATTGCGACTGGGTAATGAGTCTGCCAGCGACCATTTGTCGGCGCGTAATGTCGAGGTCAACTGGCATGAGAAAAACTGTATCAGCGTACGCGGTGACTACATCGTCGTCGCTGATTCGGAGCTGCACCATTGTATCGATAACACCAAGGATCGCCATGGCTTCCAGGTGCTCGCAGGCAGCAATCACGTCTGGGTGTTACGCAATCATATCCACCACAACGGTGGCAATGGCATCCAGTACACGCACAACGCGGAATCCAACCCACCGGATTACGTCTTTATCGGCGGTAATCTGATCCACAGCGATCGCGAGGTCGGCATCGCCAGCAAGTGGGTGCGCCGCTCAGTGGTGTCCAGCAATATTATTCACAGTGTGCGTGCATCCCAACGCGGCCAGCAGTTTTGTTTTGACGACAACTCTGCGTGCATGACGCCGGAGAGTGCGACCAATGGTCCTGGTATTCACTTTGGCGCGGACGGTTTCCCGGTTGAGAAATGGGTCATCCACAACCTGATCTACGACACCAACCACTGTATCCGGGTTGAGGAAGCCAATAAGGCACGGATCATTGGCAACATCTGCGCCGATATCGTCGGTGCCGGCGTTATGCTTGAAAAACGTGCCGATGATCTCATCATCTCGAACAACACGTTTGTGCGCACCGGTCAAAACCAGAATGACTCAGTGGTCAAGCAATACTGGCGCAACGGCTTTACCGTCGACTTCCAGAACAACCTGATCATCAATCCGGGGCACACGTTGTGGTTCGAATCCCGGTCGGTCATGAACACGATCGATTTCAACAACAACCTGTTGTGGAATAACGGGCAGAATTTCTCTATTCGTTGGGCGAATCGCCAAACCACCGCCCGATCATTGAATGACCTGCGCAGTCTGATGCAACCCGATGTGCATGAGTTCCAGAACAACATCGTCAGTGATCCCCGGTTCCAGGTGGCAGCACGTAGTGAATACACACGAGCGTATTTCGCGCCACCGGCCAATATTCCGGTCACCGATGGGGCGAACAATCAGCTGCTTGAGCT
>JBCCZN010000149.1:0-6884 GCA_039187375.1 Pseudomonadota bacterium | reverse complement strand
TCGCCGTGGTGGTCACACCGCGCCAGCCCGATGAGTCGGTCAACGTCAGCGACACCCATCCGCTGGCCGAAGCGGGTGTCCTGCTGGCAGGTACCGCAGCGCTGTTCGCCGTTGTCACACTGATTGCGGTTTTCGCGATCAATATTCTGCTGGGCCTCGTCAGTCCCGCTACCGAGGTGCGCTGGTTGTCTGGCTGGGAGCCCGGGTTTGAAGTCGAAGACAGTAGCGAGCGCGAGGCAGTGCAGGCATTGCTCGATCGACTTGCCCGTCACTGGCAAACGGATTACACGTTTAGCGTACAGATCATGCCTGAATCTGATCCCAACGCGCTGGCACTACCCGGCGGCTATATTTATGTCACGCGCGGTTTGCTCGATCAGGTTGAAAGCGAGAACGAGCTGGCTTTCGTGCTCGCGCATGAGCTCGGTCACTATGAGGGTCGCGATCACATTCGCCAGCTCGGCCGCGCGGCCGTCATTGGTTTGTTCTTTGCCGCAGCCAGCGGCAGTGGCGCAAAAAATACTGGGTTCGTCACCGATCTGACACTGCGTAACTTCTCGCGCGCACAGGAGACCGCGGCGGATGCGTTTGGTCTGTCACTGGTGCAAGCCGAATACGGTCATGTCGCAGATGCCGATCAGTTTTTCACGAAAATCGCTGACGGGGACAACACCATGCTGGACAGTTATGCCGGCACGCATCCAGCACCTGCCTCACGCATCACGGCGTTGCGCGCGTTGGCACAGCAGTCCGGCTGGTCACTGACCGGTACCACCACGCCCTGGGCACCGAGCGATTTTCAAAGCGAGACAAACCCATGACCCACCCACTGAGCCTTTTCACCTCCACTGTCGCATCGATGGTGACGATGCCACGCGGCCTGTTCAGTCGCGGCCGAGCGCATCAGCCAGAACAAGCACTGGCGCTATATGAATTTGAAAATTGCCCGCACTGCCGAGTGGTACGCGAAGCGCTGACGCAATTGGATCTGGAAGCGACGATCTACCCCTGCCCTAAAGGCGGCGAGCGCTTTCGCACCGAGGTGATCGCGATGGGCGGCAAAGCCCAATTCCCTTATCTCGTCGACCACAATACCGGCGATCGGCTGTATGAATCGACGGCAATCATCCGCCACTTGTATGTGCATTACGGTTATCACCTGCCCAGTGCGTTGCGCATCGCATTGCTGGCCAAACCGCCATCCATCATTGCAAGCGCCGCCCGAAACGGCGGTGGCATGCGCGTGTCAGCGTCGAGAGCACCAGACCAGCTACTCGATTTGTGGAGCTTTGAAGCCAGCCCATTTGCTCGGTTAGTACGCGAGCGCTTGTGTGAGCTGGAGCTGCCCTACCGGTTACACAACGTAGCAAAAACGCGTGCCGTCGATTTGTTGCCGCCGGCACTGCGCAGCATCTGGCTTGCCGACTATGTGCCGGAGAGCGCCAACCGCAAAGCCCTGCTGGAGCGCACAGGGGCAGTGCAGGTGCCCTATCTGTACGACGCCAATACCGACACGGGGTTATTCGAATCGGCCGAGATTATTCGCTATCTGGATAAGACTTACGCGTTATAAGCGACACGCTAGGCGCGTTCGCAACGATTGCGGCCGTTGTGTTTGGCGGCATACAACGCCTTGTCGGCGCGCTCGTATAGCGTCTGCACGGTGTCATCCGCTTGCCATTGTGTGACGCCTACCGAGACGCTGACCATTCGATCCAGACCATGCTCGACCAGACTTAGCGCCGCGATGGCCTCACGCACCTTGTTAGCAGTGTCTAGCGCCGCAGGCGCAGGCGTATCGGGTAGCAGCACCACAAACTCCTCACCGCCGAGCCGAGCGACGAAATCACTGGTGCGTGTCAACCGCACCAATGCCAGTGCAATGTCCTTCAACACACCATCGCCCGCCTGATGACCATAGGTGTCATTGACGGTCTTGAAGTGATCGATATCCCACAACGTGAAGCTCAAGGCGTGTTCGCCGCGTTGACAGCGTGCCACCTCTTCCTCAATGCGCTGATCATAGGAGAAGCGACTGTTGACACCGGTCAGTGAGTCGAGCAGTAGCAGCGAGCGCTGCTCGGCCAGCTGTTCCTGCAACTGGCTGGTTTTGTCGCGCAGATCGGCGACCTCTTTACGCAACGTGCGATTGCGCCCCACCACCTCGTCCAGGCGTTGATTCTCGTCATCCCGGAACCGTGTTAATCGTTGCATGATGGTGTCAAAGCGCATACGCACCTGCTGGCGCAGTGCATTCAAATCAGTACTGTCATCCACCGCCTCGCGCAGGGTCTGCACTTCGGCATTGACGTCCTGCTGCAGATGATCGCTGGCATCGCGCTGCGCATCGAATGCATCGGCATCGCGCTGCGCAATGGCTGCGACCTGTGCTAACGCTTCGCGTACCTCGTCGACAAATCGCTCAGCATCTGCATGGCGTAGCGATAAATCCTTGAAGCCCTGCAGCAAGGCCTCTGACAGCATGCTGACATCCTGACGGATGTGTTCCGGGTTCAACTGATCGGCGGGCATGAACTGTGATGCATCGACCAGTCCGACCAATGCGCCGTAGACACTCATGGTCTCCCAGGTGTCATCACGCAACGCCTTAAGCGACTCCACGATACGACGCACCGCCGCCGGGTCTGCCAATGGGTCGGTGATCAGACCGCGAGTCAGCTGCTCGCAATCCTCCAGCACGCGTTCATAATCGCGGGCGTCTTCCGCCGCTTGTAATTGCACTCGGATCGTCTCGACCCGATCATCCCAATGCGCCGACCTTCCCATGCAGGTGATCAACAGTTGCTGGGTTGAGCGCTCGAGCAATTGGCGCACCGCCTGGGCCGCGGATTGCGCGCGCGATTGCTCCGCGACTAATTCACGGTATTCACTCTCCCAATGCTCTGCGGTGTTCGGCACGCGGCGCTCTCCTTCTGATGGTGCGTTAGCGGCCAATGTGCGTGACAATTAAGATCTGCTGGAACCCGCTGGCCTGAATCGGTTCTAATAAGACACCGACAGCAACCGGCCACTCCCTATGCAATCGAGAATCTCTTTGTTAGTGCTGACAATGCTGGCGAGCGCGGTGTTGACGCTGCACTCGCCGCGTGCCGAAAGCGGCCAGGAGTTGATGCAATACACGGGCGAGCGCAATGCCACCAGCCGATCGTTTCGGGCGCGCGGCCCATGGCTCCTGACCTGGCGCATTAACAGCGACTATCCCGAACAGGCTGGAGTATCGGTTGACCTCGTCGACGCCAAAACCGGCGTATTCCTAAAGCAAGTCCTCCGGCGCGGGACGCTTGGATGGGGTCGGCGGGACGCGGTGTCGGGCGGCTATAAGTTATTTCGCGATGAGGGTGAATTTCGATTCGAGATCAGCGCCACGCTGGCGCGCTATGAACTTAAAGTCGAACAGCTGACTGCGGCCGAAGCCGATGCGCTGGTGCCGGCCGGCGGCGACTAAAACACACGCTGTTCTGCGTTTAATCAAGCGTGAATTTTCTGACCTAGCCAGGCCTGGATATGACGAGCGAAGGGGACCGGCACTCGTTTAGGTAGTCGCGTGTGGCGTTTTCGCATCGACAGAAAAATCCAGCGATGCTCCAAAACGTTAAACGCCGCACCCAGGTCCCAAATCGGCGGCAGTATGTAAACGACCTCTTTGCCAACCCGACGCAGCTCGGCATCAAACCGCTCAACGTCCTCGATGTGCTCTGCAGTATGTGAACACAACACAGTTTCGAACTGACCGTCCTCGAATGGCAGGCAATAGATATCAGTCAACGCAACGAAATTTGGAACGTCGCTATGCTTGACGATATCCGCGTTGATGCCGCCCCCGTCCGTGTTACCGCAACAGATATTCAAACCCCAGCGCTGGCTGGCAACGATGCGTACTTTCAACCAGCGATAGCTAATCCAATGCAATACGATCAGCAGAACAATGAACAGAATAATTGCTGCAGCACTGACAGCCAAAGTATTCAACATAGTGGCTTGCTTTGAATCATGAATAGCGAGCGCGATACCAGCGGCCAGAGTCTCACAATGCAATCGCTACGGACAGCGGGACACGGGTTCGGGCTCGTCGCGTCTCATCGAGGCTTGCCAACAATCATCGTAAACCGAGCAGTAGCAAATACTGATCTCAAGATCTGCCTGGAGCACATTCGAGAGTTTACGACTGGCCGGATCCCAATCGACCCAGAAGATATTCAGCGTCTCACCGGCGCTAACAACGGCCGAGCTTGCGAGGCCGCTTCGATAGCGGTCATAACTGAATGCCTCCTCAGGACCTAGAACGTCTAGGATCATCTGATCCAGATTCTCGACCGGCTTACCGCGCAGCGACACCACAAAGTCACGAATACGCGCAGGACCGACACCCTTGTTGACGGCCAATAGCGAAAAACCTTCGGAGTTGTAGCTGGGTCCGACACTCAAAAACGGCCAGGCTTCCGCCTTGGCCATATCGCGTGTGGTATTCGCCTCAATGATCGCGACGAACAGTGCCGCGACCGACAATACCAACGCCAGCACTGAGGCCACATCCGACCAATGCAGACCGGCAGATTGCTTTGTACCCATGAGTGCAGTTGTAACACAACCGGCCGCACGTGACAGAACCGGTTCGTGTCATAGAGCTGCAACGTTGGCGGACCATAGTCCTGCTGTTAGCCATTACAACAGGCGAGAGCGATAATATGATTGTTAAACCAATGATTTTTGCGGCAGCGGCACTGGCCTTCGTTGCCGCGCCGCTGGCAACTGCCGGCACGGTGACACTGGAGCCAATTGGCACCTACGCATCGAATGTGTTCGATGAGAGTGCCGCGGAGATCGTCGCCCATGACCCGAAAACTCAGCGGCTGTTTGTCGTCAATGCCAATGATGCCACGATCGATGTGCTGGATATTGGCGACCCCAGCGCACCGGCGCTCGTGACATCGATTGATGTTGGGGAAGCTGGCACGACTCTAGGTGCAGCAAATTCCGTCGCCGTCTCAAAAGGCGTGCTCGCCGTCGCGATTGAAGCCGATCCCAAACAAGATCCGGGTATCGTCGCATTCTACGATACCGCAGATCTGGCACTGCTGGGCACGGTTGGCGTCGGCGCGCTGCCGGAAAGGTCTGTTGCCCGAGCAGTTCAACAGCAATAACGACGATAATGACAGCTTCGATTCGCGCTCGGATGACAAAGGTCCGGAACCCGAAGGCATCACCTGGGGCAAGGTGCGTGGCAAGCGACTGGCATTCATCGGCCTGGAGCGTGTTGGCGGCATCATGGTGTATGACATCACCAACCCCACTGCGCCGACATTTGCGACCTACGTCAACAACCGTAACTTCAGTGAGGACGCTGAGAGCGCAGCCGCCGGGGATCTCGGTCCCTAAGGCCTGACGTTTATTCCGTGGTATGACAGCCCGATTCGCAAGCCACGGCTGGTGGTCGGCTCGCAGGTCAGTGGCACAACGACCCTCTTCAAAATTACGGTCAGCCGCTAGACGAGCACTGACGGTCGACCTGTACCGCTATGGTGCAGGTCGGCCTATGTTCTCTCGGGTCACAATACGATCCGGGTGCAATAGTGCCGCAGTGGCAGGTTTGTGCCGCTGTAGCGCATCCATTTCGATACCGACCAACTCGTACGGCAGTACCAACCAATCGTCCGTCTGGTGCAGGTAATAATCCGGCTCCGGCCCTACGCGGTGCGCCTGTGGCTTATGATAGAGCGTTGCCACGCGAATATCGGCCGGCAGATTGCGTTTCAATTTTTTCGCCAATCGATCGCGCAGAACCTGCAGGGTCTGACCAGAACCGCTGACGTCGTCGACGATCAACAATCGATCATCGACATTCAGCGTCTCAAGCAGGTATTGCGTGCCATGCACGCGGATATGGCGCTTTGGGTCAGACACCATCTCATCGTAATGCGATAAGCCCTGGTAAGACGTGCGCAAGGCGATATGATTGGTTTTGATGCCCAGATGCTGCAGGCATTCCTGTACATAGATGCCGACGGTACTGCCGCCGCGCCACAAGCCGACGACAAATGTCGGATGAAAACCACTGTTAAAGATCGCCACGCCCAAGCGGAACGCATCCTCAACTAACTCTTGCTCTGCAATATAACGGTGCTCACTCATGCGCCAAGCTTACGCTGTTATCGACAATCCTTGCACGTTGGCCCGGTCAACGGCACATTGGGCCATGGCCGACAAACTCTACATCGATGCCGAGGCGCTGCTGCAGGACAGCTTCAAGCTGGGTGAGCAAATATTGCTGAGCGGCTTTCGCCCCAGCTTTATCGTGGCATTGTGGCGAGGTGCAGCCCCGATCGGAATTGCGGTGCAGGAGTATCTTGCCTGGCACGGAATCGATACCGACCATATCGCCGTGCGCACCGCGTCCTACACCGGGATCGACAATCAGGCCCGTGAGATCGCGATTTACGGTATGAGCTATCTGATCAAGAACACGACCCACGAGGATCGCCTGTTAATCGTCGACGATGTCTGGGATACCGGTCACACAATCGACGCGATCGTCGACGAGCTGCAACGCAAGGCCCGTCGAAATGCGCCGCATGACATCCGCGTGGCGGTGCCCTGGTTCAAGCCTGCACGCAATGACACTGATCGCAAGCCTGATTATTGTCTGCACGAGACGGATCGCTGGTTGAAGTTTCCGCACTCGCTGGAAGGACTGACCGAGGACGAAATTCGCCAACACCGTCCGGCGCTGGCAGCGATTCTCGATACTGCAGCGCGTTAACCAAGCGCCAGCTCGTCAGCACCGCTACGATCAATCCAGTTTTCCGCCGACCAGTGCGAGCGCCGCTGTTTGACATGGATCGTGAATGCAAGCCGGGATCGATTAC
>JBCCZN010000148.1:0-6937 GCA_039187375.1 Pseudomonadota bacterium | reverse complement strand
CTCCAGCAAGATGCCAAAGGCGATACCCAGCGCCAGTGCGATGATCAGCCAGAGCCACAAGTCGGGCTGCGCAGAGAGCGAGGCGAGCATTACGCGTGGGCCACGTCGGTTTGCGCCAATGCCGAAAGGAGAATCTGTGCGGCTGCCGCATCATCACGAGCCAACTCGTCAGCTGGCCAGGTCGTTGGATCGTCGTCATCCAGCAAATAACCGTAGGTGACGCCGACCGCATGCATACCGCAGGATTTTGCCGCAACCATGTCGCGTTCATGATCGCCAAAATACAGGCAGTCCTGCGGTCGTACCCCGAGCAGACCGGCCGCAAAGATCAACGGGTCAGGCTCCGGCTTGCGGCGAGTCAACAAATCCCCGCCCACAATACAATCTGGCACCGGTGCGCCAAGTTGTTGCATCAGGGTGACCGCCAGAGCATGCGGCTTGTTGGTCACGACGCCCCACGGGACATCAATCTGCGGTAGTGTCTCGCGCCACGCCGGATAAAAGGCGGATGCGTCCGCGATGTGTGCTGAATAGGTGTCCAGCAGATCCAGGTGCGCCTGCCGTTGCGTATCCCCTGACGCCGCAGGCATCGCCAATTGCACCAATCCCAGTCCGCCGAGCGAGACGTGTTGCGTGGCAAGTGCACGTTCGGGGCGAGCGATGCTGTGCTCATCACACACGCGAAATAGTGCATTAACCAAATCGGGTGCCGTGTCGACGAGCGTACCGTCAAGGTCGAACAGCGCAGCAGAGAACGGCCCCACACTCAAACTAGTCGGCCCGTCGTGTGTAGTGCGCGAAGTAATTGACATCGACATCGGAGCTCAATGAAAACCGATCTCCGAGTGGGTCATAAACCAATCCGCGCAATCCCTGTAGTGTGAGCTCGACCCGTCTGGCTGCAGCATCCAGCTCGGAGGGTTTAATGAACTTCTGAAATTCGTGTGTGCCTTTGGGTACCCAGTTGAGCACATATTCTGCGCCGACGATGGCCAGCGCGAATGCCTTGGCCGTGCGGTTTATCGTCGAGAACACGATATCACCGCCGGGTTTCACCAGTTGGGCCGCGGCCGCAACAACCGACTGCGGCGTCGGCACGTGTTCGAGCATCTCCAGGCAGGTGACCACGTCGTAAGCGCCGGCATGTTGCGTCGCCCATTCTTCCGCCGTCGATTCAGCGTATTCCACGTCGGCCCCGGATTCGTGTCGATGCAGCTTGGCGACCTGCAATGCGGGTACGGACAGATCGATGCCTGTGACCTGCGCTCCCTTTGCGGCCATCGCTTCCGCAAACAGGCCACCGCCACAACCAATATCCAACAACCGGGCACCGTCCAGTGAGACGCATTCGGCGACATAGTCGGCGCGCAACGGGTTAATTCGGTGCAATGCGCCAAACTCACCACTGGGGTCCCACCAGCGTGATGCCACAGCATCAAATCGCGCGAGTTCTGCCGGGTCGGCATTCTTGTCTGGACTATTCATAGTCGTCATTCTCTCACTAAATGGCCGTCTGGATGCGTTCGCGCCACTCACGTGCTCGGGCCAGTGCATCGGCCTCGTCAATCGTCATCAACTGTCGATCTTGCAACAGCGCTCTGCCGGCAACAAAAACGTCCTGCACATCGGCCGCCGAGGCGGCGTAAACAAGAGTTGAAACCGGATCGTAAACCGGCGCCAGATGTGCTGCATTGAGGTTTACGCAAGTGATGTCAGCCCACTTGCCAATCTCAAGCGAGCCGGTGTGCTCATCGATGCCCAGTGCGCGAGCCCCATTAATTGTCGCCATCTCCAGTGCTTGCATCGCCGGTAGTGCAGTGGGGTCGCCACTGACGACCTTGGCGAGCAGTGCCGCAGCACGCATTTCCTCGATCATATCGAGATTGTTGTTGCTGGCGCTCCCATCAGTACCGAGCGCCACGTTAACCCCCGCCTGTAACAGCGCTGGCACCGGTGCTGTGCCACTTGCCAGCTTCATATTCGACTGCGGGCAATGCACCACGCTCATTCGGGCCTGTGCCACCCGTGCGATATCGGCCTCGCTCATCTGGGTCATGTGGGCGGCTAACAGGCTGCCATTCACCATGCCCAGTTGATCGAGTCGATCCAGTGGCGTGGCCCCGTGTTCGCTCAACGACTGTGAGACTTCGCTGGCTGTCTCGTGCAGGTGCGTGTGAACCTTGAGATCAAGCTGGTTCGCTAGCGTTCGTGCGCGTGCGAGGGTTGCCTCGCTGACGGCGTAGGGCGAGTGCGGTGCGAATTGCGTGGTCACCAGCGCATGGCCGGCGAATTGGTCATGCACTGCCTGTGCTTTTTGCAGGTACTCATCGGCGTCGCTGGCCCACATTGTCGGAAAATCCAGAACGACCAAGCCGATGCAAACCCTTGCGCGCGCGTCGATAGCTGTCTGAGCCACAGTATCGGCACAAAAATACATGTCATTGAAGCAGGTTATGCCAGCACGAATCATCTCTGCGAGTGCCAGTCGCGTGCCGTCGCGCACGAAAGACTCGGACACAAACTGACCCTCCAATGGCCAGATGCGTTGCTCGAGCCAGGCTTGCAGTGGCATATCGTCACCGACTCCCCGCAACAGGGCCATCGCAGCATGGGTATGTGCGTTGATTAGCCCCGGTATCAGTAGCGCGTCGGGGCGCTCCAGCTGCTGTTTGGCTTGCCAATGTGGCCGCACCGCGTCGACGGGTCCAAGCGCGACAATGCGTCCGTCTGAGATAGCCAGTACGGCATTTTCAATAAGCGGTTGTTCGGGATTTGCGGTGGCGGCCCAACCGGCGTGTATCAGCGTGTCACAGGCGTTCATCGGGGCAAGTATAACGGCCTCGGTATGGTATTATTACAAGCTTGTTTCGTCGGGCCTTTTGGCTGATTTTCGGTATGTCAGACATCGCACAGGAATTGCTTTCGGTTACCATCGAAGACGAGATGCGCCAGTCGTATCTCGACTATGCGATGAGCGTCATTGTCGGGCGCGCATTGCCCGATGTGCGCGATGGTTTAAAGCCGGTTCATCGGCGCGTATTGTACGCCATGCACGAACTGGGCAATGCCCACAACAAGCCTTATTTGAAGTCTGCGCGTATTGTCGGTGATGTGATTGGTAAGTATCACCCGCATGGCGATACGGCCGTTTACGACACGATCGTACGCATGGCACAACCGTTCTCTATGCGCTACCTGCTGGTAGATGGTCAGGGCAACTTTGGCTCGGTCGACGGCGACGCACCGGCGGCGATGCGATATACCGAAGTGCGCATGGCCAAGATTGCCCAGGAGTTGCTTGCCGACATCGACAAGGAAACCATCGATTTTGTGCCAAACTACGATGAGAAGGAAACGGAGCCGTCGGTATTACCAACGCGTGTCCCGAATCTGCTGGTTAACGGATCTGCCGGCATCGCCGTGGGCATGGCAACAAACATTCCGCCGCACAATTTAGGCGAGACAATTGATGCGGTGTTGGCGCTGATTGACCAGCCAGATATCGATGTGCCGGGATTGATGGCGCATATGCCCGGTCCGGATTTTCCGACCGGCGGCATCATTAACGGCTCCGCCGGTATCTATTCTGCCTATAAAACCGGTCGCGGCCGGGTATATGTGCGTGGTTGTACTCATGTCGAGCCAATCGATGGCAAGGCGCGCGAAGCGATCATCGTCACTGAGCTGCCATTCCAGGTTAACAAGGCACGCTTGATCGAGAAGATCGCCGACTTGGTGCGCGAGAAAAAGCTTGAGGGCATTAGCGGTCTGCGTGACGAGTCCGACAAGGACGGTATGCGCATCGTCATCGAGCTCAAGCGTGGCGAGGTTAGTGAGGTAGTGCTGAACAATCTGTTCAAGCAGACACCGCTACAAAGCGTCTTTGGCATCAACATGGTGGCATTGACTAACGGCCAGCCTAAATTGATGAATCTGCCGGAGATTTTGACCGAATTTCTGGCGCACAGGCGCGAGGTTGTCACGCGTCGCACGATCTTTGAGTTGCGCAAAGCGCGCAGCCGCGCCCATTTGTTGGAAGGTCAGGCGGTTGCGCTGGCCAATATCGACGAAGTTATCGAGGTCATCAAAACCTCGCCTTCGCCTGCCGAAGCCAAGGTTCGCCTTACCTCAAAGGACTGGCAACCAGGACAGGTTATCGAGATGCTCCAGCGCGCTGGCGGCATCGATACCCGGCCGGACGATATTGACGAATCGTTCGGTTTGCGTGATGCCAGCAGCAACCCGAGTTATCGATTGTCAGATGTTCAGGCGCAGGCCATTCTGGACATGCGGCTAAACAAGCTCACTGGGCTTGAGCAAGAAAAAATATACAAAGAATACAGTGAGATACTAGAAAAAATTAAAGAATTTTCTCTTATCTTGGCTGACCCAGATACGCTGCTTCAGGTGATTCGCGATGAGCTCAACGCGGTGCGGCAACAGTATGGGGATGATCGCCGTACAGAGATCGTAGAGGACCACAGCGATCTCAGTATTGAAGATCTGATCCAGGAAGAAGATGTGGTGGTCACGCTTTCGCACGCTGGGTATGCAAAAGCGCAGACGCTCGACACCTACCAATCGCAGCGACGCGGTGGTCGAGGGCGCTCTGCGACCCGCATGAAGGATGAAGACTTTATTGAGAAGCTGTTCGTGGCAAACACCCACGATACGTTGCTGTGCTTCTCCAGCTTTGGCAAGGTCTACTGGCTTAAGGTGTATCAGCTCCCGCAAGCAGGTAGGGGGTCGCGCGGCAAACCCATCGTCAACCTGTTACCACTCGAGCAGGACGAGCGAATTAGCGCTGTTGTGCCGACTCGGGATTTCCCGGACGACAAATTCCTGTTTTTCGCAACCCAGCGCGGCACGGTCAAGAAAACCGCGTTGGAGGCGTTCTCCCGCCCGCGAGCCAACGGCATTATTGCTATCGATATTCGAGATGATGATGAGTTGGTAGACGTGGCTATCCTGGATCCGGGCAGCACTGTGATGTTGTTTGCAGACTCCGGTAAAGCGATTCGCTTCAATGACTCGGACGTGCGCGCGATGGGCCGCACCGCAGCCGGTGTGAGGGGCATCAAGGTGACTGACGCCCAGTCGGTCATTGCCATGCTGGTCGTTCAGGATGGTGTGGTGCTGATCGCGACGGAAAATGGCTATGGCAAACGCACTGCAATTAGCGAATTTTCCGTGCAGGGGCGTGGCGGACAGGGCGTCATCGCGGTACAGACCAGCGAGCGAAATGGCGGATGCGTTGGTGCGCTCACCGTTGAAGAAGACGACGAGATCATGTTGATCAGCCACCAGGGCACGCTAGTGCGTACCGCCGTCAGTGATATTTCGACACTGGGCCGCAATACTCAGGGTGTGACGTTGATTCGTCTGGATGAGGGCGACCGCTTGCGCGGACTGGCACGCATCGAGCCAATCGACGACGACGATGACTGATACAACTTGACACGCATTTCTAGAAGCCAGGACTAGGACATGACCCGAGTATTTAATTTTAGCGCCGGTCCGGGCGCGTTGCCTGAGCCTGTACTCGAAAAAGCCCGTCAGCAGATGTTGGAGTGGGGCGAGTCGGGAATGTCCGTGATGGAGATGAGTCATCGCGGTGCCGCATTCGTCGACATCGCCGAGCGTGCAGAGACCAATCTGCGTGAGTTGATGGAAATACCACCTAATTATCACGTGCTATTTTTACAGGGCGGCGCGACTATGCAGTTCGCCGCCACCGTACTCAATCTGGCAGCACCGACTGATACGGTCGACTATGTCGTCACCGGCAGCTGGGGCAAGAAAGCTATTAAGGAAGCGGCGCGATTTGCGACCCTGAACGTGGCGGCCGACGCGGCTGAGACGCAATACACGGATATTCCCGCACGCGATACGTGGCAGGTCAGCGATCATGCGGCGTTCCTGCATTACACCCCAAACGAGACGATTGGTGGTGTGGAGTTCCACGCTATCCCGGATGACGTCACCGATGCGCCGCTTGTGGCGGATATGTCATCGACAATATTGTCCAGGCCGGTCGATGTCAGTCGATTTGGACTCATTTACGCTGGCGCACAGAAAAACATCGGTCCGGCGGGACTCACCGTGGTTATCGTGCGCGATGATTTACTCGAGCCGAAGCGCGCTGACGTGCCGACCATGTTGCAATATCAAGTCCAGGCAGCTGCTGATTCGATGAGCAATACGCCACCAACCTATGCCTGGTACATCGCTGGTCTGGTATTTGAGTGGCTTAAGGAGCAGGGTGGCCTGACCCAGATGGCGGAGCGTAACCAGCGCAAGGCAGAGACCTTGTACAACGCCATTGACGATTCGCAGTTTTATTCCAGTCCGGTCGCGCCTACCGCGCGCTCGCGTATGAACGTACCGTTTACGCTTGCGGATAGTGAGCTGGACAGTGTGTTTTTGAAGTCCGCGGCGGAGCGTGGTCTGATGACGCTTAAGGGTCACCGCTCGGTGGGCGGCATGCGCGCCAGCATCTATAACGCGATGCCGCAAGCAGGTGTTGATGCTCTAGTCACCTTCATGCAGGAATTCGAACAACAACACGGGTAGCAATATGTATTCCATTAGGACCTTAAATAATATATCAGTCAATGGTTTACGTCGCTTACCGCGTGACAAATATGAGATAGCTTCTGAGCTGGCAGAGCCCGATGCAATCCTGGTTCGTTCATTCAAAATGCACGACATGCAAATCGCGCAAAGCGTTCAGTGCATCGGCCGCGCGGGTGCTGGCACGAACAATATTCCCATCGATGCGATGGCGGCGCGCGGTGTACCGGTGTTTAACGCACCTGGCGCAAATGCCAATGCAGTGAAGGAGCTGGTGCTGGCAGGCCAGATGAGAAAACACCACCTCATCTGGCACAGAACGTCAATGATTTGCGGCTGGTTAGACTCCGCTGCCAGTGCAGCG
>JBCCZN010000147.1:0-7020 GCA_039187375.1 Pseudomonadota bacterium | reverse complement strand
GCCGCATATGAACCCGGTGCTGGCTCACCCAGTGCGCGAATACGCTCGGCGATGTCATCTACTGCGCTGGCCATCTCCGTGTACTGCGTCTCGAATAGTGTATGCAGGGTTGCGAACATTGGTCCTGTGACGTTCCAATGAAAGTTGTGCGTCTTGAGGTAGGTGGTGTAGGTATCGGCAAGCAATCTTGATAATCCTGCAGCAATCGCCTCGCGATCTTGTTGCGCGATACCAATATTGATTTGCATGGTCAATCTCCGTGTCAATGTGCGATGCGTTAAAGGCATAATAGGGTCGCCGCAGGGCTCAAACCAGTTGATTGACCCGATGGTGCCGATAGCGATTCGCTATCGGTGCCCTGGGGTAAACGCGAAGCGATGGGGAAAATTCAAGTGCATAAAATGATGCTGGCCATGGCGGCCTTGAGCCTTACCGGCCTGTCAGCCTGCAGTGCAAGCACGATGCAACCTGCAACGCCTGATCGAGCGTTACCGGTGGTTGATATCAATGCGTATCAGCGTGATGTTGAAGTGTTGGCGAGCGATCAGTTCGGCGGACGTGAACCTTCGACAGCCGGTGAGATCAAGACCATCGATTTCCTCGTCGATTCGTTCAAGGCGGCTGGACTGGTTGGGGGTAATAACGGCAGTTTTTTACAAGACGTACCATTGGTCGCCATCACCGCCGAGTCCGCAACGCCATTGCAATTTCGCTCTGGTGACACTGAGGTCACACTGGAGATGGGGCGAGAGGCAGTCGCCTGGACAAAGCGCGTCACAGATGAGGTTAATGTAGTAAGCAGCGACCTGGTGTTCGTCGGCTATGGCATCGTCGCGCCGGAATATGGCTGGAACGACTATGCCGGATTGGATGTGGCAGGCAAGACCGTGGTGATCTTGGTTAACGATCCGGGTTTTGCGACCGGCGATGATGCATTATTCCGCGGGCGAGCGATGACCTACTACGGCCGCTGGACCTACAAATACGAAGAAGCAGCACGGCAAGGCGCAACCGGCGCTATTGTGATTCACGAGACCGAGGCCGCGGGCTACCCTTGGACAGTTGTGGCCGGTGGCTGGACCGGTGCGCAATACGATCTTGAGCGCGCCGACAACAACGCCGGGAGAGCCGTGTTCGAAGGCTGGATCTCAACCGGTGCCGCAAGGAGGTTATTTTCAGCATTCGGTCACGATTTGGGTGCGTTGACAGAGCGAGCTGCGCGCACAGGTTTCAAGCCGGTCACGATGAATGGCACGGTTAACGTCTCGATTCAAAACAGTTTGCAACGTTCCAAATCGCGCAACGTCATCGCGATGCTGCCGGGCACCGTCGCCGCCGACGAGACCGTCGCGTTTTCCGCACATTGGGATCATCTTGGCACCAAAACTTCGACGCGCGGGGACGGTATTTTTAACGGTGCCGTAGACAATGCGACGGGGACCGCTGCACTGCTCGAAATGGCGAGGGTCATGGCGCAGCGAGAGCATCGTCGCTCGGTATTGTTCGTTGCGGTCACCGCAGAGGAGTCAGGATTGCTGGGATCGGCCTGGTTCGCTGACAATCCGACCGTATCACTCGGCAAGATGGCCGGTTTAATTAACATTGACGCGATGCAGCCGAACGGTCCGACCAATGATGTGGTCGTCATCGGCTATGGCAGCTCCGAGCTTGAGGGGATTTTAGGGGCCGCGGCGGATCGGCAGGGCCGTAAGCTGGTGGTTGAGCCAACCCCAGAGAAGGGTTTCTTCTACCGCAGTGATCATTTTAATTTTGCCAAACAGGGCGTTCCGGTGCTGTACGCCAAGGCCGGCGTCGAGCACCAGGAAAATGGCAGTGACTACGGCCTTAAGAAAGCCGCGGAGTATGTCAGCCAACGCTATCATTCACCGGCTGATGAAGTGAGTGAGAATTGGGACTGGCGCGGCATAGAGCAGGACTTGACGCTTTACCTTGAGGTGGCGCAACAATTGGCAAACAGTGCGTACTGGCCGAACTGGTACGTCGGCAATGAGTTCAAGGCGAAACGGGATCTGAGCGCTGATCAGCGCTGATTAATATCGTCGTCCCAGACGCTGGTAGCGTGATTGTCATCGGACGTATTGTAAGGGTCAAAGCCGCTTTCGAGTCGTTTGATCGCGTCCTCTTCCAGCGTTAGCAACTCAAGGGTTTTGTCGTTGGCGTCACCGGTCTCTGATCGACTGGATCTATCCGGGGTGGGATCTGCGGATCGGTCTGCCGGAAAGTTCATCCGTGCCGGGGAGTGAGACTGTGTTGATACAGGTTCGGACTGCGTCGCAGGCGCGGCAGAAGGCACATCAGTACCATCCATCTTGGCTCTGAGCCGTTTGCGCCGTTCTGCCATGCGAATGGCACTAGTAGAGGATTCTTCCGGAGGCCGGGTTGGTAACGCCTGCCGTGGTAACTGGGTGTTAGGCGGCGCGATGTCCTCCTGTTCATTGCTGGAAAACAAAGCTCTAATTTTTTCGACTAATGCTGCCAACATGATCTGCCATTCAGTTGAGGTTCTTTGTCAGGTCTGACCCCTTAGCCAGCAATGATACAAGCAAAATTGAGCTAGTCACGTGCCTCGTTCACGCTCTGTTGCGTGCGCTGAGACAACATCTTAAACGCTCTCCAACCGACCCTAACTATACATAATGCGAGTAATGGCGACAGCATGAAGAACCACATGGCGGCATCGCCGCCTGCCAGTGAGCCCGTCAGATCGGCCAAATAACGGCCAAAAGAGCCGCCACCGGCATATTCACCCAGTGTCTTGCTGCCCACGACGTAGGTCAGCGGCACGACAGCAAATACGGTCAGGGCCAAGGTTGCTGCCAGGATGATCAGTTCTCTTCGCAGTGCTTTATTCACGCGCGGATCGTCCGCTACGCGGGCGAGTGCGTCAAGGGTGAAACGTCAGTCGTTGTCAGCGGTTTCAGTAATTTCGCCGCGACGATAGTGATAACGCAGCCACAAAATACGCAGGCCACCATGGATGCTCAGACCGGCCAGCATCAACCATAACGGCAATGAGCGGTACCAATCTGACACGTAAAGTATGGCAAATAATGCCACCACGCCGGTCAACAGATATAGGTAGGGGAGGCTCTCGTACAACAGCGTCGGTAGCCAGACTTTTCCTGGAGTGGCACGGAAGTCGTGACTGGCGAGTCGGACGGGTGTGGCTTGCCTCTGGCGCATCCTGTGCTCTCAAAGCGACAACGACGAACGTTAACCATAATCGCCGGATTCAACCTTTGTCTGTGTCGCGCCTCACAGATTAAGCTGCCTAACCGTTCGCGCTGACCGTACGCCCGTTGGCCCACTGGCGCAAAGAGGCTATGTCCTCCGCCATAACCACACTCAAAGGACTGGTTCGGGTAATCTCTTCACTCAGTGTGGTGGTTTCCAAAGTTCGATTGTCGGCTGCCGCAGCATAAAAACCGGAGATCACCAGTTGCTCCAACTCGGCGCCAGAAAACCCTGCGGTTTGGATGGCGAGTGTTTGCGAATCGATTGTCGATGGTGTGACGCCTCTGCGACGAAGATGGATATTCAGTACTTCGGCGCGCGTGGTTTCGTCGGGTAAGTCCACAAAGAAAATTTCATCGAAACGTCCTTTGCGAACCAGCTCCGGAGGCAATTTCGTGATGTCGTTGGCCGTGGCGACCACGAATACGCCCGGCTTGCGTTCCGCCATCCAGGTCAGGAATGCGCCCAGTACGCGCTGCGCGGTCCCGGTATTGTCATCTCGCCCGGACAGTGCTTTTTCCATTTCATCAATCCACAACACGCAAGGCGCCATCGTCTGTGCCAACTGCAGTGCATCACGGAGATTTTTCTCGGTTTCGCCGTGATATTTGTTGAACAGATTGCCGAACTCGAGACGCAGTAATGGTGTACCAAATGATCCCGCTGTTGCTTTAGCCGCCAAGCTCTTGCCACAACCCTGAACACCGAGTAGCACGATGCCCTTGGGAGCATCCAGACCAACATGCGAGGCCTCGCCCAGGAATGCGCCGCGGCGCTGTTGCAACCAGCGTTTCAGGCCGCTCATGCCAGCAACATCAGCAAAGCGCGCGGTGTCGTATTCGTAGCTCAATAGCCCGCCCTGATTCAGCAGCTTATATTTGGCCTGCATCACCTGCGTGACATCGCTGACACAAATAACCCCATCGTCAACGATAGCGTTGTGCGCAAGACGTCTTACATCGGTTTCGCACAACCCAGCCAGGTTGCGAACCAACATAGCCAGCGCCTTGGGGTCGGAGCGTACGCGTTGTCCGGCATTGTCATCGCGCCATAAGCGTGCTTCTTCCTTGACGATCGCCTCGCGTCTTTTTTCGTCAGGCATCGATAGCTCGAAGTCGGCAACCAGATGAGAGAGCTCACCAGGAATCTCCAGGCTTGGGCTGATCAAGATCAGTTTGCCGCCATCACGTTCGAACCGCTGTGCGATGTCACGCATCTGACGCACGATCATGGGGTCTTTCATATACGGATGGAAATCCAGCAGCACATAGATGCCCGGTTTCGAGACCGCCCGAATATGGCCCAGTACATCAGCAGGTTCGCTGTTAACCGCCTGTGGTGCCAATTCGATATCCAGGCGCTGCAGCCCGTCGGTTACTGTCCAACGAAACAGTGGTAGGTGCTCTGAGGCCATGCCGCCAACCACGTGCTGGACAAGCATCTCAAGAACAGCACGTTCATTGCGTGATTCAATGCAGATCACCGGCACGCGCGAGCGCAGCAGCAATTTCAGGTCGTGCTGATCCGTCATCGTTCTTTACTGCCTCAATGGATATCCGGGTAATGCCGCATCATCAAGCGACGCGACGGAACTTCCAAGGACCAATGACACGGTTTCGCGTAACAGGGTCAGATCGACTGGTGTGTCGCGCTGGGCCAGCAATGCCACCACATCGTCGAGAGACTTCTCGCCGTTACTGGCTGCGGCGATATCGGCATCAATGCTCGCAAAAATGACTGCAGCGCGCGCCTTGAGTGGACCTTGTGCCGACTGGGCGATCAATGTGTCAATCGAATCTCCCCAACGTTGCAGGTCTTGCAACGTCTCGTCGAAGCGTGTGCTAGAGACAGTGCCGGCGCGTTGTAACAGGCGCGCGCTGTAGTACTCGGCGATCCCCTCAACGATCCAGTCCTCGCCGGCGGGCGCGCGGCCGCCGAAGCCGATATGTATCAACTCATGCAGCAAGGTGCTGGTGCCGTTGCCGCTAATCAGCGGTCGCTCGACATGCAAGTAGAGCGAATTCGGGGCGGACAAACCGCCACGAAAATAGGGATCCGGTGCCATGACGACCAAGAGTCGATCGGGAAATTGCGGAAAAACTTGGCGTAATGCGGGCAGATGCCAACGCAGGAAAGCAAGGGTATCTTGGCGTCGCGCACCAATCCCCTGTGGTGCGGCGACCGCAACGCGGGTATCGGCAATCAAATCGCGCCTGGCACTGGCCTGACCAATCAGAATCCAGCCATCCGGACGATCAAATCGTCGGTCGTCGTCATCGACCTCGTACCAACCTTCATCATCGAGACGATAGGGTGTATAGACCCTCCAGTCTTTCGGTGGTGAGACGCGAAGGCGTGTCACGGCGTCTGCTTTGGGCCTGCTGACCGACGCGATTGCCGGGATCAAATCTTCAGCTCGAAACAACCCCCAGGCATCACCGACACCGGCATCAACGCTGCCGCTTTGGCGTTGATGGTCAATGACAACTCGCCAACTGATTTGGCCGCCAGTCGAGGGTACCTGCCAGGTGGTGCCACGGTCGGACACCGCTGCAACGCCATCGGCATGAGTCAGTGTTTGGTGATTAAAGTCCACTAGGGTGATGCGCTTGAGCGCGCCGTCCCGTTGGGTGACGCGAAGTGATACGTTGGCAACGTTGCCGCGAATACTGACGTCATAGTCAAGACCATAGTGCAAGCCGGCACCGGCGAGGCTGCCACTGCATGACTGCAACACTAGACAACAGGCCAAAGTCGTTGCCTTGATCCATGTCACTGAACGTGATCGGTTTGCTGGAAACTCGCAAGTCATAGGTAGATGATAAGCGCTATGCCAGTAAATATCCGCTACCTGCCACGTTGGCCATTGCTAACACTAATCAGCCTGATGATCAGCGCATGCAGTTGGCAGGATCCGGCGCCTGTGCGTGCTGGCGGGGCGACGCAGGTGGCGCAGCCTCACTCGGCCCACAAAACGGCAAGAATCGGGCAGCAGGAGGGGTTGCGTTCGCCGGGCCAGATCGCAGCGACACGCGCGCTCGCGCAGCTGGGTGTTGCGTATCAGTTTGGCGGTAACGGACCGACAGCATTCGATTGCAGTGGTCTGGTGCAATTCGCCTGGCGCAGCGCTGGATTCGAATTGCCCCGGACGACGGCACGGATGTGGCGAACGCTACAACCGGTACCGGCATCGCAACGTCAAGTCGGTGACGTTTTGTTTTTTAACGTTGATGGTAAACCTGCTCATGTCGGCCTGTATCTGGGCGATGGGCGTTTCGTGCATGCGCCCGCAACCGGTCGCGTTGTAGAGATCGAGTCGTTGGCGAAACCCTGGTATCAGTCCCGGTTGATACGCGTCAGTCGGCCAACAGGCGAGTCACGCTAGCGGGTGACAATTGCGGCAGCGGTGAGATTTGCTAAGCTGGTGGCAGCGCGGGGGACGCGTGAATCCAAATCTGTTGCTTTGAAAGGGGGATGCCATGAGCGTCGCAAGAGTTACTGAAATTATCGCCTCATCGACCAAGTCGTTTGAGGACGCGGTTAAAAATGGTGTCAAGCGTGCGAATGAGACGCTCGATAATATTGAAGGGGCTTGGGTAAAAGACCAAAAAGTGATTTGTGAAGACGGCAAAATCAAAGAGTTCCGCGTTGTTCTTAAAGTTACTTTTGTGCCCCCGGCTCATCACTGCCGCCTTGATTCATGCTGCCCCCGGTGTATCACTGCCAACTTAACTTGTACCGTCCCAAGTTATCAGTGTCTCCCCG
>JBCCZN010000146.1:0-7075 GCA_039187375.1 Pseudomonadota bacterium | reverse complement strand
CGCCGCTCCGCGCTACGCCATCATCGGCGAGCCGACGACAATGCAGGTCATCCGTGAGCACAAGGCGATCAACTCGTTTCGTACCACGGTCACCGGCAAAGCGGCCCATTCAAGTCAGCCCCATCGAGGTGCGGGCGCAATTTTTGCTGCCGCGCGCATCATCGAGAAGCTGCATGACATTGGGCAATTCAGGCGGCAGGCGGCCATCGATTCGGGTTGTGAGCCGCCCTGGACGACGGTGCAGGTCGGCACGATTCACGGCGGCACAGCGGTCAACATCTTGCCTGCGCACTGCGAGTTCGGTTGGGAGTACCGCAGTTTGCCCGATGAAGATCCGGAGCGGGTATTTATCGAACTGCAGCAGTACATCGACACCACTGTTTTGCCAACGCTGCAGGAATTTGCGCCGGATGCGTCGATTGAAACCGAGGTCATCGCCCGCGTACCGCCGTTGCAGCCAGCGGCGGATGACCAAGCTGAACGTTGGGTACAAGCATTGGACGGCGTTCGCGGAGGGGGCTCGGGCGCCGTATCGTTCGCAACCGAGGCGGGGATTTTCCAGCAGGCCGGGATCCGCAGTATTGTTTGTGGTCCGGGTTCGATCGATCAGGCGCACCAACCCAATGAATTTATCGATCCTGCGGAGCTAACACGTTGTGAGGCGATGGTCGACGCGGTGTTTGAATACCTATACCAAGACGGGTGATGCGCCTGTGGTAGGCTTCGGGTCGGTGAAAAAAAGGTGTCCGGGGAGAACACACTGAACTCACAGACCACGGCTGTCAGGGCCTATCCTGAACTGACCTGGGTTGCGGTCATCGTTGGCTGGATTCTCGGTGTCATCATTGCCGTTTCTATCGGTTACGCGGCTTTGATTCTTGGCTTTTCGATTGAGGGCTCGGAGCTCGCGGCCATCCTTGGCTTCGGCATACTGCGAGGCTTGCTGCGCAGAAAGAGCATTATCGAGAACAACATCGTTCAGACGATCGCGTCGGGGGTTAATGGCGCCTCGTCGGGCATGATGTTCTCGGTTCCGGCGATTTTCTTGCTCGGTTACAGCGACCGATTCGATCCGATGCTGTTGACCTTTGGGTGCATTGCTGGTGCCTTTCTTGGTATCGCTTTTATCGTACCGTTGCGTAAACACATGATTGATTACGAGCGCCTGACCTACCCGGGCGGCGTGGCGGTTGCGACCATTTTGAAATCGCCAGGTGCTGGCGTGCGCAAGGCGATCATTCTGGTGATCGCGGCATTGATCAGTGCAACGGTGCATGCGATTACGATCAAGACCGGTGTGTCGAACTGGAATCTCGGTGAGTTGATCGGGATGCCCGCGTTTATGAATGGCATCTGGTATATCTCGCTGATGACCATCGGTGTTGGCTTCATCGCTGGTCGAGGCGGTATTGCGTTCATCATAGGCGGCTTTGTGGCCTATTGGTTCTTATCGCCGTTATTGGCGGTGACCAATAGCTTCCCGCTGGATGCAACCGGCGCCGTGGTGAGCCAGCCTGAATCACTTCGATTGCTGCTGTATCGGCCGCTGGGTATTGGCATGTTGATCGGTGGTGCGATCATGGGCGTTGTACTGGCGGCGCCATTGATCAAGAGTGCGATCAAATCGATGCAGAAGGCGGCGGAGGTTGACACTCGTGCTGCCGGCGACGAGATGCCAATCAAGTTGCTCTATATTGCTGTCATCGGGGCTGTGATTTTGCTGAGTGTCATGTCGGTCACTGCGGTTGAGTCTATTTCGGTGGCGGGCGGTATTTTGATGGCTCTGTTGGGCACACTGTGGATCTGGATGGCCGGCATTATTTTGTCCGAAGCCATTGGCCGCACCAATTGGTCACCGTTGTCAGGCATGACATTGGTCGGCATCACTTTGTTGATTGTCATGACGCAGGCGCTAGGCATGGATCGTGCCGATTCAATCGTCGCTGCGATCATGGTCGGTGCGGCGATGTGTGTTGCAATGTCGCAGGCGACAGACCTGATGCTGGATCTGAAAACTGGCTATCTCGTCGGTGCCACACCGCGAATGCAACAAATGGGTCAGTTCATCGGTGCCTGGCTGGGTCCAATTGTGGTGATCCTGGTGATCTTCGCATTGCACGAAGCCTACGGGCTTGGCAGCGATCGCTTACCTGCACCTCAGGCTCAGGCCTTGGCCAGTACGATTGACGGCATCATGGGTGGTGACGTGCCGACCGAAAAATACACCGCGGGTGCCATTCTCGGTGCGGTGCTGTCTGCATTAATGGGCGGCCTTGGTATTACCGTTGGTCTTGGTTTTTACCTGCCTTTCAATATCGTACTCACCTATGCGCTAGGCACACTCAGTCGCGAACTAGCCGATCGATTTAAGGGCAAGGACTGGTCAGATAATGTCGGCATTCCGATTGCGGCCGGCTTAATTGTCGGCGAGGCGCTGGTGGGTGTCGGTGATGCCGTGTCGGTTGTGCTTCAGGGTGCGATGTAGGGAGCGAACAACATGAAGAATCTTGCATACATACTTCTTGCGATCGGCTTCCTTGGCGGCGCCTATGTCACCTCACTCGATATCACACAGGTCGATTGGTTTTGGTTTGCACTGGCGTCGGTCGCAGCCGTGGCGGGTGTGGTATTGATCAAGCGCGCTGACAAGGTGCGCGCGATGGATGGTGCCTTATTGGAGAGCAATCGGTCAGCGCTCAATGACGTACTGTCCAATCTGCTGCGCGATCTGGGTCAGCGCGATCATGCCGATACGCTGAGCGGTCAGGCGCTACTCGATTGGATCGATTCGACGTTGCGTCCGGATTTGCGCCGTTTCGTCGAAGCGCGTGAGAGCCTGGTGCATCTGTATGGGTTACAAACCTACGCTGACATCATGAGCGAGTTCGCCGCCGGCGAGCGTTACGTCAATAGAGTGTGGTCGTCGATGGCTGACGGCTACACCGATGAGGCGAACACCTACCTTGGTCGTGCCAAATCGCAATTCGAAGATGCACAGCGGCTGTTGATCGCAGCCGAGCACACAACAGGATAGAAATGGTGAAGAACATGCTAGCGACAATTCGACCGGTCACATTACTGCTCACGACGGCTTGGCTGGTTGCCTGCACGCCGGAACCGGAGGCGACAGAAGCTTCAATTGAAACACCGGCCGCCGAGTCAGAAGAGGCACTCGTTGCTCGGGCGTTAGCGATCCACGATCGGGTGCTGACACTCGACACGCATGCGGATACACCTTTGCGGATGATCGAGCCGGGTTTCGATATGGGCGTACGCCATGACCCAAATGAATCCGGATCGAAGGTCGATTATCCGCGCATGCAGGAGGGTGGTCTGGATGCCATTTTCTTTGCGGCGTTCGTTGCACAGGGTATTCGCGATGATGACAACAAATCGCGCGCCAAAGCGTTGGGTTTGCAGATGATTGATGCCGTGTTGGCATCAATCGAAGCCAATCCGGAGATGGCCGGTCTTGCGCTGAACCCGGACGATGCCTATGCCTTGGAGAAAGCGGGCAAACGAGCCATTTATCTGGGCATTGAGAACGGTTATCCAATTGGCGACGACCTTGGCAATATCGAGCTGTTTTTCGACAAAGGGGTTCGCTACATCACACTGGTGCACGCCACCAATAACGACATTGCGGATTCCGCCACTGATTCGAATGGTCCGGAGCACGGAGGCATCAGCGAGTTTGGTGCTGAGGTGGTTGCTGAGATGAATCGACTGGGCATCATGGTGGACGTCTCGCACGGCAGCGATGATGTGTTCTTCGATGCGATTGAAATGTCTGCGGCACCGATTATTGCGACGCATTCAAACGCACGCGCGCTCATTGAGCACAAACGCAATCTCAGCGATGAGATGTTGAAGTTGATGGCGGAAAACGGCGGTGTGGTCCAGCTGACGATGTTGTCTGATTACCTGCGTGTTGCGCCGGAAAATCCAGAACGGGTGGCGGCACTGGCAGCGCTGAGTGCTAACACCAGGAGCGCAATGGAAATGACACAGGAAGAGCGCTCGGCGATGCGCAGAGCTCGCTACGAGATATACCAACAGTTTCCGAGTCCGCCTGCCACCGTGTCCAATGCGGTAGACCATATCGATCATATTGTCGCAGTAGCCGGCATAGATCACATTGGCATCGGTTGTGATTTCGATGGGGGCGGTGGTATTCAGGGTGTATTTGATGCCAGCGAGGTGATGAATATCACGATAGAGTTGGTACGCCGGGGTTACACCGAGGAAGAGATCGAAAAAATCTGGAGCGGCAATCTGATGCGGGTCTTCCGGGATGTGCAGACGGTGGCAGCTGAGTTGCAAGCTGGCGAAACTGTCTGATTGATGTATTCGCCGCACGGCTGGCGCTGTGTTGCGCTGATCGTCCTGTTGATGCAGTGCGATGCGTTACATGCGCATCCGTTACAGCTTTCGTTGACGCAGATTGAATACGCCGATAGCGATTCAAGGTTGTCGGTCAGTCTGCGTCTATTCCTGATGGACGTGAACGAGGCGTTGGTGTTTGATCCGGATAGCACCGAGCTTGCGTTTTGTCAGCCCAATGAATCACCTGATGCTGAGCCGATGTTGCTGGCCTATCTCAATGAGGTGTTTTTCATCAAGGTCAATGGGCAGAGGATGGACCTCAATATCGAGCGAAAGCACCTAACTGGTTCGGGCATTGATGTCGCGCTGGTAGTGGAAATGTCGCAATCGCTGGCTCCTCCGCTATCGTCACTTGAAATCAAAAACACGGTGTTTACCGATCTGTTTCCTGGTCAGACCAATATCGTTTATGTGCACGTTAACGGTGACAACCAGAGTTTGATGTTGAATAAAAAGACACCGACACACGTGATGCAGTTCTGATATGCAACAGGTGTTATTTTATTTGCAGCTCGGATTCGAGCATATCTGTGATCGTGCAGCGCTCGATCACTTGCTCTTCCTGGTGGCGCTGTGTGCTATCTACCGGCTTCAGCAATGGAAACACATTCTGGTACTGGTTACCGCCTTTACGATTGGTCATAGCATCACGCTAGCAATGGTCGCGTTAGGCGGTCTGACGATTCCCTCCCAGCTGATCGAGTTCTTGATTCCAACGACCATTGTATTCGTGGCGATCAATAACGTAGTGAGTCAGTCGGCGGCGACGATGAAGATGGGGCGCAACTATGCGATGGCGCTATTTTTTGGTTTGATCCACGGGACGGGGTTTTCCAATTACTTCCGTGCATTGTTGATGGACAGCAGTGCTGTCGTGATGCCATTGCTGGGATTCAATCTGGGAATCGAATTAGGACAGCTATTCGTTGTGTCGGTGATCGTCGTGGTCGCATTTATTTGCCTGAACGTACTAAATGTCCGTCAGCGTGACTGGAATGTGTTTGTATCGGGGGCGGCGTTTGGCGTCGGGGTTACAATGATGATGGATACCTGGCCATGGTGAGGGAGCAACCACAAAGACAGACCTTTGAAGAGCAGGGCGGCATTGCAACGATGGACCCATCGGCATTGCGTCGTTGGGTTTTGTCCAAACTCATCACCTATCGGTTTAGTGAACGTCAGGTGGAAAAAAGACGCATCGCGGCAGAGCGCCGTCGTCAGCGTTTATCCCAGCGACATGTCGTTGAGTATTTCCATCAAATCGATGACGGTTATAGTCATTTGACGGCACAGATTCTGACGCAATTGGCTGCGCGCTATGACATTGAACTGCGGTGCCATTTGGTCGATGGCCCAAGTGGTGCAAACGTTGCCGATGCCGAACTCCTGCTGTCACTATCACGCTACGACTCGAGCAACATTGCATCGCATTATGGTCTGACCTTTCCCGTCGATTCGGCGTCGCCATCGCCGGAACTGAAACAGCTGGCGTTGTCCATTCTCGCCAATCTCGATGGCTCTGAGCTCACCGCACAGCTCGCGCCAGTGAGCGATGCACTCTGGTCGAATGATCCGGATCAATTGCACGCACTGCGTCAGTCTTTGGGATCAGCAGAAAACGACATCGTGCAGTCTCGACTGCACGCGGGCACGCAGCGTCGTCAGGCGCTAAAGCACTACTCCGGCGCGATGTTTCATTATGGCGACGAGTGGTATTGGGGCATTGATCGACTGCATTATCTTGAGGCTCGCCTGGCTGCGCTGGGTGCGGATAGACAACTGGATGGACCGTTGATTGCTCCGTGTCCTGCTGTGACGGTACCCGAGAATTTGAGTGCATCGGATCTGACGCTTCAGTTTTTTCCGTCGCTTCGCAGCCCTTATAGCGCGATTGTGTTCGATGAGACGATAGCGTTGGCACAGAAGGTCGATATTAATCTTGAGGTCAGGCCGGTATTGCCAATGGTCATGCGGGGCGTACCGGCCACACGCGAAAAGGGCTTCTACATTTTTTTCGATACCGCGCGGGAGGCACGTCGTCGCGGTGTCGCCTACGGTAACTGGTTCGATCCCATTGGTGACCCGGTACGACGTTGTTACGCGATGTATCCTTGGGCTGTAGCGCAAGGGCGCGGTAACGCCCTGTTGTCCAGCTTCATGCACCATGCATTTGCTATGGGCGTGAATACCAATACAACCGCCGGTTTACGCCAGGTGGTGCAAGCAGCCGGACTGGATTGGCAAGCAGCACAATCGCATATGGATGACGCGACCTGGGAAGCGCTCGTAGAAGACAATCGTCTTGCGATGTATGCCGCCGGACTGTGGGGTGTGCCGAGTTACCGGTTATTGGATGTCAGCAATCAACCGCTGCTGGAGGTGTGGGGACAAGATCGCCTCTGGCTTGTGGCCCAGGCGATCACCCGCGCTAAGTCCTGAGTACGGCACGCACCGGCGTCGCATCCGCGCCCGCAATCTTCAATGGCAACGCGATGAGTTCATACTCGCCGGGCCTAACCTGATCCAGAACCAGTCCTTCCAGGATCGCCATATCGTGTTCATGCACGGCATGATGCGCATCCATCGTCTTTGAGTCTTGCGGATCGATGGAGGGTGCGTCGGTGCCAATGAGATGACAGCCTAGATTCGCGACCTTGCGAATCAACTCGGGTGAAATCGCGCGAAATCG
>JBCCZN010000145.1:0-7106 GCA_039187375.1 Pseudomonadota bacterium | reverse complement strand
GGCGAAATTGCTTGAGTATCTGCAAGACAGCATCGAGGGTTTCGGACCCTCGATGTCTGTCGAGCAGTTCAAGGGCGGCCAGTCCAATCCGACCTACAAGCTGACAACACCCGGCGCCAGCTATGTGTTGCGGCGCAAGCCGCCGGGTAAGCTCCTGAAATCTGCGCACGCCGTCGATCGCGAATTCCAGGTCATCAGTGCGCTGTACGAGGCCGATTTCCCGGTTGCGCGCCCTTATGTATTGTGCGAAGACGATAGCGTCATCGGCACCATGTTCTACGTGATGGACTGTGTCGACGGACGTATATTCTGGGAGCCAGATCTGCCCGATTGTGCAACCGATGAACGCTATGCGATCTATGACCGCATGAACGCAACCATCGCGCGCCTGCATTCGTTTGATTATTCGGCGCTGGGGCTCGCTGATTACGGCAAACCAGGCAATTACTTCGCACGCCAGATTTCACGCTGGTCCAAGCAATACTATGCGTCGGAAACGCAGACCATCGAGCCAATGGATCGGTTGATTGAGTGGTTGGGCGCGAATATCCCACAGGATGAATCGGCAAGTATCGTTCATGGTGACTATCGACTGGATAATATGATCATTGCGCCCGACGCACCGGATGTAACGGCGGTGCTCGACTGGGAGTTATCCACCATTGGGCATCCGCTGGCCGACTTCACCTATCATTTGATGGTCTGGCAAATGCCGGACCTCGGGATTGGTAGCAGCGGCTTGGTAGGGCGAGACTGTAGTGCGTTGAACATTCCCGACGAGCAGACCTATATCGATTGGTATTGCGAGCGCACTGGCCGCGATGGTATTGCCGAGCGCGATTTTTATTCTGCGTTCAATTTTTTCCGCATCGCTGCGATTTTGCAGGGTATTGCCGGTCGCGTTCGAGACGGCACAGCGGCCAGCGCCCACGCGAAATCGGCAATCCACGCGGTGACGCCTTTGGCACAAACCGGTTGGCATTATGCCCAACAGGCCGGCGCCACCGGATAGCTGATGCCGGTATCTGTTGCGCGGCTGTCACAGCTAAAACAACAAGACCTGGCGTTCGATTGGCAAGCCAGTCAATCGTCGTTTTATGCCACCAGCGTCGGCATGGGCCGCGAGCAGTCCGATCGTTTGTCGCTGGCATACACCAATGACAACAGCGAACAGCGCGTGGTGCCGACAATGGCCTGTGTGATGAGCGTGAATGTGTTCGACCAGCCCTACGGTTGGCAGCTCTCACAGATGCTTCATGGCGAGCAACGCCTGCAGGTGCATCGTCCGTTGTCGCCGTCCGTGCGTCTCGTTGCCGACTTCTCTGTCAGCCATATACATGACAAAGGGCCCGACAAACCGGCGATTCTGATGACGACAACGCATGTACGCGATCGCGATAACCAGGCGCCGCTGTTTACGGCGGTGTCGACACTGGTCGCACGGGCCGATGGTGGTTTTGGTGGTCCGCAGGATGAACTGCCCACCTTGGCACCGGTGCCAACGAGATCTCCGGACCTTGAGCATACGGCGCAGACTCGCCCGGAGCAGGCCTCACTTTATCGACACAACGGTGACCACAATCCACTGCATTTCGATCCGGCGGTCGCACGTGCGGCGGGTTTTGACAGACCGATACTGCATGGCTTGTGTACCTATGGTTTTGCCTGCAGCGCCATCCTGAAAACGGTGTGCCAATATGACAACACACTGATCCGGCAGTTTGACGCGCGCTTCAGTGCGCCGGTTTATCCGGGAGATACGATTGTCACCCAGATGTGGCAATCGGCCGATATCGTTGCGTTTCGATGCGTGGTGCCCGAGCGCGATCAGGTTGTGCTGGATCGCGGCATGTGTCGGCTGGCGGTACAGTGATGCGCAAGCTCGCGATCACACTGCTGTGGTTATGCTGTCACGGTGTGCTCGCTGAGGTGACGTCGTCTCGGCTGGTCAATGCGCAATCCGAGCCAGACAATTGGTTATCTCACGGCAGAACCTATGCCGAGCAGCGCCACAGTACGCTAAACCAAATCGACAAACAGACTGTCGACAGATTGGGTCTGGCCTGGTCGTTCGAATTACCGACACGTCGTGGACAGGAAGCGACGCCACTGGTGATCGATGGCACGCTGTTTGTGACCGGCTCATGGAGCATGGTGTTTGCGCTGGATGCGAAGTCCGGTGAATTGCTATGGCAACACGATCCGCAGGTACCGCGCGCGACTTCGAAGTTCGCCTGTTGCGATGCCGTCAATCGTGGGGTGGCCGCATGGGGCGATCGGGTCTTCGTCGGCACTTTGGATGGGCGGCTGCAGGCACTGCAGATGCAAACCGGTGAGCTGCTCTGGTCGACCGAGACAGTGCCTGAAAACCAGCGCTATACCATTACCGGCGCGCCGCGGGTGATCGACGGTTTGGTGTTAATCGGTAACGGCGGCGGCGAGATGGGCGTGCGCGGCTATGTCAGCGCCTACGATGCCCAAACCGGTGAGTTGGTCTGGCGCTTTTACACTGTGCCAGGCGACCCGGCCCTGGGCTTCGAGCAGCCTGTTCTGGAAGAAGCTGCCAAGACGTGGAGCGGCGAATGGTGGCGAATCGGGGGTGGCGGCACCGTTTGGGATTCGATGGCCCACGATCCACAGCTGGATCTCGTCTATATCGGTGTGGGCAATGGCAGTCCGTGGCGGCGCGATCTGCGCAGTCCTCAAGGTGGGGATAACCTGTTTCTATCCTCAATTGTGGCGCTACGCCCCAAGACGGGCGAATACGTTTGGCATTATCAGACGACACCGGCTGACACCTGGGATTACACCGCTACCCAGCACATGATTCTGGCGGATATTGAATGGGGTGGTGAGCCGCGTCAGGTGCTGATGCAGGCGCCCAAGAATGGCTTTTTTTATGTACTCGACAGAGTGGATGGCGAGCTGTTGTCGGCCGAGCCATTTGTTCCGGTCAACTGGGCCACCCATGTCGATATGCAGACCGGTCGGCCCGTGGAGACCGGCCTCGATTACGCTGACAGTGCGCAGCTCACGCAGCCCTCGCCACTGGGTGGGCACAACTGGATGCCGATGGCATTCAATCCCGATACGGAGCTGGTTTACATTCCAGCGATGCAGGGGTTGTTCAACTATGGACCGTCTGCGAGTTATCCCAACGATGATGCGTTGTGGCGCACCGGCGCGGATTTTTCTCAGGCAGCAACGCCTTTGTTTATCGCGCCTGCAGTCGAAAATGATTTGGTCAGAAGACCGGGCATCGCGCACTTGTTAGCCTGGGATCCGAAACAGCAAAAGGTTGCCTGGAAGGTGCAGCATGCGCATCCCTGGAATGGTGGCGTCTTGTCGACGGCTGGCGGATTGGTGTTTCAGGGTGATGCCACCGGTCAGTTCAGTGCCTACGATGCCGCCACTGGCGAGCGACTCTGGCAACGACCTGCGAACAACGGCATTGTTGCGGCGCCGATTACCTATGCCATTGACGGAGAGCAATATGTTGCGGTGCTAGCAGGTTGGGGTGGTGCGATGCCGTTAGTCGCAGGGCGCGTCAACGATTTCGTCAAGGGCGGTGCGACCGGCCGACTGCTCGTCTATGCGTTGGATGCGAATGGCGCGCCGCCGCCCGGTATTGTCCAACCCGAGATGCCCAAGCCACCGCGTAACCGTGCACTGGATCGCGATATTCGTGCCGGATTTGTAACCTACGCGCGGCATTGTTCCGCCTGCCATGGCGCCAATGTCGTGGGTGGCGGACTGATACCAGATCTGCGTTACCTCAGTGAGCAAAAGCACGACATTTTCAGTGCGATTGTCGGCGACGGGGTGCTTGAGAAAGCCGGGATGCCAGGCTTTGGGCACTTCCTGAGTGATGCCGACATCGAGCAAGTTCGCGCGTATGTCATTTATGAGGCCAATCGTGAATGGCACCGTCGTGATGATGCGAATTGGTGGCGTGCGCTCAAACAGCGCTTTGCGCGGTTTGGTGGCTGGGTACTCGCAAAAGTCAGCTAGTTGCCGCTAGGTCTGCGGATGAGGCTTGTCTTATTGCGACAAGCGCTGCGCCTTTATCGAGTAGCGCAACGTCATACCGTCCGCGACCCGAATCGCTCCCCCCGCAGCGGAATACGGTGTCAGCCCCAGTTGCTCATGAGTCACTGTTGCCTCGCCGGTAGCGACCAGCTGATTACCCTCAATGGTGACATCGATTGGCAACGTGAGCGTCACAACACTGCCAGCGATGTCGATCGCGCAGTCAATCGTTGCGTTGTTGAATCCGGTCAGGTTGCTGCAAGTCGCCCTCACGAATGCATGGCTTTGTGCATTCAATAGCGACTCGCCCAACATGTTCGCGCGGGTTGCATCGCGTGCCTCTTCGTCCACCACGCTTGAGAACGCGTCGCCCTCGGCTGCACGTTCGGCAGGTTCGTCGACGGATAGCGTGTTAACCGGCAACACGATTCGAACAAGACTGTCGTCAAGCGACTCGGTTTGCCAAATACTCCCTGACAGCGAGCGGCTCAGGATGACATGGTTATGCCCGAATCGCGCCATCGGGCCATCGCGAAAGGTCAGGATGCGCATTTCGCTATTGGCCGAGACGATCGAAAACCGCACGGCATTGGCCGGTGGTTGGCGATCGCGAATCGGGTTATCAACCGGTATCTGTGTGCCGTCTTGAGCGCTGGGCGCTGTGGATTGCGTGACCGGTGCGCACGCACTGATGATCAGGCAGACCAGGCCAACAACAGTTGTTTGCGGGTGCCTGAGACGGCGGGCTGTTACACAGTGTTGGGTCATGGTGTATCGCTTGCGGTGTCGTCAGTATCGATAGTTGACTGTGGTTCGCTCTCGGTCAAGTCTGGCACTGGTCGTTTTACGCGTCGCTCGCTCTGCCATAGCCGTCTGACGAAGAATACGCCAAGGCGCCAACCGTCGTCCCGGACAAATAATGGTGAGTCTTGATTGGCGCCGCCTGAGAAGCTGACGTAGCTGATGCCGATTGCTGCGAATGATTTTTCCCCGCGACGTTGCAATCCGACGCCTAGGCTTGTCTGCAGGTAGCCACCGCGCGCCTGATATTGGCGACGATTGGCGGTCTCAAACTGTGGATCAACGGTAAAAAAATAGTCATGCAGCTTACGCGTGGCGATACTCGGCGTAAGCGTGAAACTCAGCTCATAGCGACCATCGGCAAATTCATGCTCGTATTCGAGCTGCGGGCTGAATACAAAACCGCGCGGATTAAGGCGTCCATCGTCGGCGGAAAACGCAGCGCGCAATGGCAACTCCAATTTAAGTCGACGACGTTCGGTTTCCGGTGCGAAGATCAGCCACTCCAGTTCGGGTCCCACTTCAAACGCCCAACCCAGATCGGGCATGCCATTGCGAACCGCAACATCATCGCTGTTGGCATCAAACGAGCCGTTTACCG
The DNA here is from genome assembly GCA_039187375.1 of Pseudomonadota bacterium. Classification (GTDB taxonomy): domain Bacteria; phylum Pseudomonadota; class Gammaproteobacteria; order Steroidobacterales; family Woeseiaceae; genus CALBPI01. The sequence continues at coordinate 1,675 of JBCCZN010000145.1, read as the reverse complement.
ACAGATCCAACTCCAGTCGATCGCTTTCAAACAACCTGCCAGCGGCCAGACTGCCATCGCCTACACGCAGAAATTTGCCGCGATAGATAACAACCGGGAGCGGGGCGCCGCGCACGGTGCTGCCGCTGGCGGCTGGATAATCGGGTGTCGACACCAGTGCGCCACCGACGCCGAATTCCCACAACGGCAGACCTTCATCACTACCCGTCGCCGATTCCGGCGTCAGTTGCGCATTGGCCGGAATTGCGGCGAATGCGACGACTACCAGCGTATAGGCACGACGGGCGCTACGAGCGAAACGCGACCGGGTTCGCTGGATCGCCTGCGAGCTTGGCATTAAAATTTGCATAGGGCGGTGATAATACCAATGCTCACGGAGTAACCAATGAACGTTGTCGCGAATTCTGCAATCGGCGAGTCGGCGCAGCCCAGCGAAGTGCCGCTCAGGTTTGTCACTGCCGCCTCGTTGTTTGATGGCCATGATGCCGCCATCAACATCATGCGACGCCTGATTCAGTCCAAGGGCGCAGAGGTTATCCATCTCGGACATAACCGCAGCGTCGCCGACGTGGTTCGAGCGGCTGTTGATGAGGACGCCGACGGCATTGCGATCAGCTCGTATCAGGGTGGGCATACCGAGTACTTCCGCTACATGGTGGACTTGTTGCGCGAGCACGGGGCCGAGCACATCCAGATATTCGGTGGCGGGGGCGGCACGATTACGCCAGAGGAAATCGCCGATCTAATGGACTACGGCGTCGCCCGGATTTATCACCCGAACGATGGTATGCAAATGGGTCTGGATTCGATGATCGAGGATCTGATCCAGCGCACGCTCGCGGCGCGTGCCGCCAGAACAAGACCTGTGCCGGTGCAGGCTGATATGCAAACCGCTGCGGGCATTGCCCAACTGATTACCGCACTGGAGCAGCAACGATTCGATGATGATGCGCTGACACGAATGCGGCGTGAGTGGCAGCTGGCCGGTGGGGTACCAGTGCTTGGCATCACCGGCACCGGTGGCGCGGGCAAGTCGAGTGTGACCGATGAATTGCTCAGTCGTTTTCTGAGTCACTTTCCTGATCGCAGGATTGCCGTGGTGGCTGTCGATCCCACACGTCGTCGCACTGGCGGCGCATTGCTTGGTGATCGCATCCGTATGAACAGTCTGCGGTCGGACAATATCTACATGCGCTCTATCGCGACTCGCAGGCAACATCGCGCAACCAGTCAGGTGCTCGGCGATATTGTGGCGTTCTTGAAAAGTGCTGGTTTTGACCTCGTCATTGTCGAAACCGCGGGCATTGGACAAAGTGATACCGAGATTGTCGATCTTGTTGATTACTCAATGTATGTCATGACGTCGGATTACGGTGCTGCCAGCCAGTTGGAAAAAATCGACATGCTCGATTACGCCGACCTGATTGTGTTGAACAAATACGACAAACGGGGTGCCGAGGATGCCTTACGTGATATACGCAAGCAATGGAAGCGCAACCGTTTGCAGTTTCATGCGAGCGACGACGCGGTGCCTGTGTATCCGGCGATTGCCAGTCAGTTTAACGATCCCGGTTTGTCATGGATGTTCGCGCAACTCTGTGCACGCATGGCACAGAAGCTTTCGTTAGATGAGTCACGTTGGACACCGGCTGTTAGGACTGACGAACAATCGCGC
>JBCCZN010000144.1:0-7345 GCA_039187375.1 Pseudomonadota bacterium | reverse complement strand
GTCGATAAATCGATTGATGTCCAGTCGAACAATGCGTAGTAGCTCAGCAGCGCTGATACGTCGCCCACCAATGATGGGCATATGCGTGACGCGCACAGGATAGTAGTCGGCACTGAGGTCACCGCGAGCCGCTTCAAGTCGATGTACATACGCATCGGGTCGAAACCGGTGTCGCAGCATGCTTTGAATCGACGGTGAAGGTCGAAAACTAATCAAGTCCTGCCAGGCCGATAAGTTGGCGGTCGAGGTTTCGGCGAATGGCGTAGAGTGCATCTCGTCTACGAGTGGCTGACGGTCATTCGTTTGGCCATAGAGGCGACGACCGCGCGGCGATTGACCGTCACGGTTGGCGATTTTTCGCACCACACGGTTGAAGTGCTGACCACTGCCGTTGTCCTCCAGCACCTCGGCATACAATCCGGGGCCTGCCTGCTCCACGAACAAGCCCTTGGCCCGTGCCTGATCGGGGTCGATTCCCGCATCATCGACCAAAATACTGGTGCGACAGATGCCTTCAGAAAACGATTTGGTCACCAACAGATCGCCAGACTGGGCTTGGTATGGTGTCTTGACGACATACTGCGACAGATCGTCATCGGTATCGTGAACATCGTGCATCACGCCGCCGGTCAGTCCGTGACCCACTTGATCCGGGAGTGACTGATCGCTATCGGTTACCGCGCTCTCTTGGGTGTTGCGCCTCCATTGGTGTGTTTGCTGAAGCAGCTTTTTGATGTTCAACGCACCATAGCCGCGACCGTGCAGATCTTCCTGATAACAAGCACGGTGCGAGCAGGCATGACTGGTGTCCAGGCTGGAAAACAGTAGTGCGCGCGTGTCGCTAATGTTCAGTGGTTTTTCGGCGGCTTCAAACATTAAAGCCACGGCGCCGGCGACCATCGGTGCAGCCATACTGGTACCGGTCTTAACGGTAGTTCTATCGCCTGCGCGGCTGCCGCGTGGCGTTGAACGTGCAGCGAGAATACGAACCCCCGGTGCAATCACCTCTGGCTTGATACGGCCGGTTCGCGTGGGACCCAATGACGAAAATGAGCCGATTGAACGCTCTGGATTGCGTCGATCATAGGCGCCGGTCGTGATACTGAATTCGCCATTCGCCAGCGTGCCAATCGTGGTCCGCGTATCCACATCATCGCCGATAAAAAACGGCTGCTGACTCGCATCCCGTTCGATCCACGCATGAAAGCGACCGTCCTGAATCTGCTGTCCGTGCAACGTCAATTGCCATTGGCCAGGTGGCGCGTCGGTGTAGAGAAACAAGTCGACATGACGATCTGCGCTGGCAGGATCCAGTCGTTGATATAGCTGACCGATTTTTTGGTCATCGATCATTAGTGGCGTAGTGCTGTCGATGTCTAACGGTCCGAATGCTGTGCCATCCGGTGCGGTGAGCATCACTGCGATCCGGTCTTCGGGTGCATAGAAGACCTCGACCTCACTGTTGTTGCGATCATGCGGTGGTAAGACGAACGACAGCGTGCGGGCTTCGTCTTGCTTGAGTCGACCTGAAGCATGTGCACCCTTCTGGCGATAATTGCCTGCGCTATTGACGATTGCCCGACCAGGGCGCATCCAAACCGCCTGATCCATGCCGCGCTCGACCAGTGATCGACCGGTGTGACTGCCACCGTGGGCACCGACGCTCAAATTGATCACTGCGGGCCGCTCGCCGGCGACCTCAAAAATGAAGTCCATTGCTTCCAGTGCGCTTTGAGCGGAGCCAAGACTCTGACCAGCCAGGATATTGGGTGTATTCGCTAAATGAACGAACACCAGGTCTGCGTTCGATGCGACACCCGATTGGCTACCGGCGTAAGCGGAGCCCGCTGCGATGCTCGCAACGTGGGTGCCATGTGCGCCATCACCGGCACGATCGGCATCCCAGGGGCGATAGTCCAGCGCTTCATACGGGTCGGGTTCTGCAAGCGCAGCATTGATTTGCTCGCGGGTCAGAATACGGCCATAGCCCCAGCGGTTTGGTTGCGCAGAGTCTCCGCTATCGGTAACCGGGCCACGTTGATCCCAGATCGCCAACAAACGCGTCTTGCCGTCTTTGAGAAATGCAGGATGTGCAAAATCGATGCCCCAGTCCACGACACCGACGACGACGCCGGCGCCGGTTTCGGTGAGTCCAGCCGGTCGCATCGGTTGTGAATCAATCGTGTCAGCCGGAGCGACGCGGTCGTTGTCATTGGGTACCGTCAATCGGCGCGACGCTTCGATGATGTCGCAGGCACCACTATCCTGGAGCACGGGTAGATCACCGCGACGCAATTTCAGGGTCACGATGTTGCCAAAGCGAGTGATGACCTGTGCGGCAGACGGCAGTCGTGCTTCGTCCTGAAGGTGACCCATGACACCGATCCAGTCGCCCGCATCGCCGGAGGCCAATACTTCAGCGAGTGCGGGGTCGTCCTGGATCGGTGTTGGGCTCATCGAATGCTCCGTAGGCCTAGCTGGTTGGCTCCGTGCGAACTTGCTCCATCAACTCACGGATATTTTCCGTGTTGCGACGAACCTGATCCGCCATGGTGGGCTCGCCCAGATTGGTTTGCGGGAACAGATTGACGCGCTCACGGTTGTAGGCGAGTGTGACAATTCGTTGTGCGAGTTCGACTCCGACCAGTGGCACGGCGTAGTTCACAATGGCGGTCAATTTCTGCGCACTGCTCTCGTCATCACCGGCCTGGATGTGGTCGATGGTGCTGGCCACCATGACCGGCGATACACCCAGCCGTCTGCCAATGTACTGGTCAAAGTGATCGGCCGTTGCGGCCGCCGCTTTGCCATACAAGACCAACGTGAGTTGCCGCAGCGAGTCGCGTACCGTGCCCTCATCAATCTTGGTTGTCGCGTAGAACTTTTTGGCGTCCTTCTCGATGAGGTCAATGCTCTTTTGTACTGCCTCGGGATCCAGAGCAGCGGCACCTGCTAAACAGGCTACGAGAAGCTGTTGCGATGCGCTCGCCGACGATTTACCGCGAGTCGCGACCGGGGTGGGTGGCGGTGGCGGATTGGCAGTGGTCGGTGCGGTGTTAAAGGACATCAGTGGCAACGTGCCTTGTTGCACGCCTGCACCGGCAGGTGTCCGAAATAATGAAATGTTCATGTCAGTTCTCCTGATTTGTTGATCATCCAATCAGAGAATGTGATTGATGGCAGGCGATGCGATGGCGCCTGGGGTTGCGATGGCAGCGGGCGGTGTGCTCGGCGCGGTCGCAACAGGGGATCCGATCTGTGGGAAGAACTTGGTCAGGTTATCGCCGAGGAATCCAGCTGCAGCGATCACGGCAGGGTTACCGAGCACACCACGCGTGCTGCCGAGCCAACCATGTTTCACAGCACCCTTCAGCGCATCGGTCACGCTCACGCTCAGGCCGATACCGGCATCGGTGCGTGTCAGCACCAGGCTACGTGACAGATCCAATGCACCATCCGTGCGCTGAATTTTGCGCAGACGACGCAGTCGACGGCTCTGTGCTTTGTTGACGGTATTGGCGCGAGAGGCAGCAATCGAGGCCTTGTTAATCCGTCGGCTATTACTGGCAGCGACTTTGTTCAGGCGTGCCGTGGTGGTCCGGTTGGCTTTGACACCGGCACGGTTCTTCATCGCAATCGCGCGCAGTGCGCTAATCGATCGGCGATTAGCCAACGCGGTTTTGTAGTTGCGTGACGGACGCTTCATCAAGCGCTGCAGTCTCTTTTGTCGCGCAAGTTCCTTGCGCTTTTTCTTATTGCGTCGGCGTCGAATCAACGCACCGAGTGCCATACCACCGACCAGATCGCCGTGTTCGGCTTCCTCGCCAAACTGATCGACGTTGACAGCGTCCATCAGTACATCATCGATCTCGCCATCGTAGTCTTCATCGATATCAAAATCGAAACCTTGGCTATCAGCGAAAAAATCATCACCGATGGCGTCCATCTCCAGGTCTTCGTCATCGGCGATTGCATCGATCGCGTCATACTCATACTCGCTGTCGGCCATGTCGCTTTCATAATCGAACTCGCCGTCCGTATCGATCATCTCGACTGCGTCATCTAAATCAAAATTGTCCATTGTGTCTCTCCAATAGTGCTGAGCGGTTTGCTCGGTTAGTTGCGCCGGTGTTGTGCCGGTACGGGGTTGGTGTCCTGACTTGCCTTTTGCAATTCTCGAGCAAGCGTCAGACGGGTTTGGGGGGTCAGTTGCGGTAGTACTGGCGTCACCAACGCCAGGAAGGTCTCATCGTCCGGACCATCAACCGGTACGCCTGCCGCACAGGACTCGCACAGTTCTTCGCAGACGACGCATTGCGCACAAAACCCAAACGCATCGGCGAATAGCGCCAGTACGTCGTCGGTATCATCGTGATCTGCCTGTGTCGGCATCGGCGTATCGTCGTATTCCGCATCGACGTATTGACTGACGCGTGCGGGGTCTTGAGTCGGCTGTGCCGGGTTGGCAAATAACTGACTAGCGAGCCCTTGCAAGGCAACAGCCAGTTCAGGATTGTTTTGGATCGTGCCAATGAGCTGCGCGATCCAGTTGGTGTCAGTTGAGTTTGGCGAAACGAATTGAGTCATTGAGGTGCTCCGTTGAGTAACAACTGCAATAGGGCCTGAGCCCGTGCAGCGGGATTTGCGATATCGATCTGTGCATCCTGCAGCTGTGCCAGGTGCCGATCTGCTGCTGCGCACGGTGCGCAGGCATCGGCCGCTGCGCCGGCGAATTCGGCGATCGCATTAGCAAATGCAGCCACCGGGACCTGTGCTTGTCCGACGCGCACCTGTTGGCGGCCACGCTGTCCCATCATTAGTGCCGAGAGCGCTTGCAGCGTTTCCGGTCTTGATAGCAACGCGAGCAACTGCGCAACCGCTGTCTGACCGGCTTGCGGCAGAGCGCGGCCAGGTGTTGCCCGTGATCGAGATGGCATCGGTGCGGGCGACGCAGCAAGAGCGGGTGATCGAGAAACCGGCGCGCGTGGTATCGGGGCGGCGCGCGCAGGCGCGGCGGTTTGCGGCGCACGGGATGACTGTCGAGGTGGGCTTGATAGCACCGAAGCAACTGCACCGATACCGGCACCGGCGAGTGCCCCGTAAGGGCCTGCCGCCATGCCGGTCATCGCGCCTTGAATTGCACCCGGCGCCGCCTTTGCCAATACCGGCAATATCTGTCGACCGATGGGCTCTAGCTGCTTACCGATCTTGCGTAAGGTCCGCATGAAATTTTCGACATCTTCCGGTTCTGCATCCGGAAACATCTCTTGCAATTGCATCCGCAGACGCTCGTCCGTTAATGCAATGGCACCGTTGCGACTGGCTAGTCGCACCGTTGGATATTGCGTCATCGCAATATGGTCTGGTACGCCATTCATATCTGTTACTCCAACGTCGCTATGCGACTTTGAAGATCAGTATGAAAGTGGATGAGCGATGCGGTAACTGGTCAAACGGTGAGTTGGGGGTCGGGATTAAAATCCGTCGGAGGATCTAGATCTCGTTATTGCATCAAACGATGCTGAGACGACGTGCAACGTTTACCGCTTCGGTACGATTGGTGGCACCGAGTTTTTCCAATAAATTGTGTACGTGGTGTTTGACCGTCGATACGCTGATAAACAAGTCGGCCGCAATCACCTTGTTGGATCGACCATCGGCGATACAGGCGAGAATTTCTTGTTCGCGTTTGGTCAGTGATGGCAGGTTTTGCGGCGCATCAGATTTTTTTTGTTTTCGTGCTGCGACATGACGGGCTAGTGCAACGCGCACTTCTGAATCGCACGGAAAGCGACGTTCATTGGCGGCGACAATCACATCAGTCAAATCATCGCTGGCGCAATCGCGGGGGGCAAATCCGTCAACACCCGCCTGCGTAAACGCGATGATCGCATCACGCTCTTCCGGCGCGGTCAAACAGACGATGTGCACAGGTTGTTGTGCTAACTGTTGGGCGAACTCCAGCGCACCAGGCATCATCGGATCTAATAGAACAACGTCGCACGGTGCGGTATCAAGTCTATTTGACGCATCCTGCGTGCTTGAAAACACTTGCTCGATCGTCAGTCGTGCCGATGCACGTAACGAGTTGGAGATCATCTCTCCATACAAGCGTGAGCCGACGACCAGCGCGATTTTGATCTGCGGTAGCGCCGCTACACTCGTTGTTGTCTCGCTATGACCCAGAAGCATCTACTTGCATCCTTGCGTTCTTGACAGCGTGGCATAGCAAATACTGCCGCGTGTGATCGAGTTATCTCATGGTGGATGGTTGAGCTGGGTCGTCACCTTTCTATCGGGCAAAAAAAAGCCCAGCACATGGCCGGGCTTTTCGCGTCTCAATGTCGATCGAAACTCACATGAACTTCAGCAAGATGCCGCCGTACTGTACGAAGAACGGGACGAACACCAGCGACAGAATTGCCGAGAGTTTGATCAGGATATTCAGCGACGGGCCTGACGTATCCTTCAACGGATCACCGACGGTATCGCCGACGACAGCCGCTTTGTGATTGTCTGTGCCCTTGCCGCCGAGATTGCCGGCTTCGATATACTTCTTGGCATTGTCCCAGGCCCCGCCTGAGTTGGATGCCGATATCGCCAGCACACCGCCGGCAACCAATGAACCAGCCAGAAGACCGGCGGTTGCCTGGATGCCAAACAGGAAGCCCGTCACCAGCGGAGCACCCATGATCAGGATGCCTGGCGCGACCATTTCGCGAATAGCTGCCTGCGTCGAGATGGCAACACATTGGGCGTAATCCGGGTCTCCGGTGCCTTCCATGATGCCGGGGATCTCTTTGAACTGACGGCGCACCTCTTCAATCATCTTGAATGCCGCGGAGCCAACCGATTTCATCGTCATCGCTGTAAACAGTGCCGGCAGCACCGCGCCGATGAACAGACCACTGAAGACCATCGGGTCCAACAGGTTAATCGAGCCCAACAGATCCGAGGTTGGATCCTGTTCTTTCAACAACAGATCAGCGCGTGTCAGGAACGCGGCGAACAATGCGAGTGAGGTCAGGATGGCCGCACCGATGGCGAAGCCCTTACCAATGGCGGCGGTGGTGTTGCCAGCGGAATCCAGAACGTCGGTGCGCTCACGCACGTGCTCTGGCATACCCGCCATCTCGGCAATGCCGCCGGCGTTGTCGGCAACCGGACCGTAGGCATCAATCGTCAATGCGATGACCAACGTACCCAACATACCCAGCGAGGCGATCGCCACACCGTACATGCCCGCGAGCATCCACGGGATGTAAATGGCAAGACCAATGGCCAGATACGGGCCCACGGCACTCTTGTAGCCAAGCGCCAGGCCGAAAATGATGTTGGTCGCGGT
>JBCCZN010000143.1:0-7413 GCA_039187375.1 Pseudomonadota bacterium | reverse complement strand
GCCAAGATGTTGCGTGTCCATCGTCATGATGCGAGTGTTCAGGATCGATTGGCGCAGGTATTGAATGCGCCGAGTTTGTATGACGTTGCCATTCGAAAACTCGCCGAACGCGGTTTTGATATAGACGCGACCAAGCTTGAACGTGATTTCTCCCAACCGTATGAGTTTAATGAATCAGTGGCGAACGCTTGGGCGAACGTATACAGAAACTCCGAGACACACTTTGATTTGTATGAACTCGGTGAGAAGTTAGTCGATATTGAGGATGCGTTTCAGAACTGGCGCTTTAAACACTTATTCACGGTGCAACGGGTTATTGGCACCCGTATGGGTACCGGAGGTTCGTCTGGTGTGGGCTTCCTGCGCAAGGCACTGGACATCAGTTTTTTTCCGGAGCTGTTTTCTATCCGGACACAACTCTAGGGGTGGTGCAACATGCAACAACGTAAATTAGGACAGTCAGACCTCCTTGTCTCCGCACTTGGTCTGGGCTGCATGGGTATGAGCGAGTTCTATGGTTCACACAACGAGGCGGAGTCGTTAACGACGTTGCGACGGGCTGTGGAGTTGGGTGTGACGTTTTGGGATACCGCCGATATTTACGGTCCGTTCACCAACGAACAACTGCTGGCGAAGGTCTTGCCGGAGGTGCGCAGCGACATTACGTTGGCCACCAAGTTCGGTATCGAACGGACGCCCGATGGTGGCATTGTCGGTCTGAATTCCAGCCCCGAATATGTCCGGCGCGCCTGTGATGCGAGTTTGCAGCGTCTGGGAGTCGAACAGATTGATTTGTATTACCAGCACCGTGTCGATCCGCGGGTGCCGATCGAGGAGACGGTGGGGGCGATGTCGGAACTCGTCACAGCTGGCAAAGTACGCTATCTCGGCTTGTCGGAAGCGTCGGCGGACACACTAAAACGTGCCTGCGGTGTACACCCGATTACTGCCGTCCAGTCGGAGTATTCGCTGTGGAGTCGAGACATCGAAGCAGAGGTCATTCCCGCTTGCGTCGAGCTCGGCGTGTCATTGGTGGCTTACAGTCCGCTCGGCCGAGGTTTTCTGAGCGGTGCAATCAACAGCATCGACGACCTGGATGCGGATGATTGGCGTCGACACAATCCTCGCTTTCAAGGTGAAAATTTCGACCGTAACCTTGAATTGGTTCAGACAGTACGCGACATGGCGGCAGCGCGTGAATGCACCGCATCGCAGTTTGCGCTGGCCTGGTTGCTGGCACAGGGTGAGCATGTCGTACCGATACCCGGCACGCGCAATGCGAATCGTTTGGCGGAGAATGCGAAAGCGGCGGATTTGGCATTGAGTCCCGATGAGTTGGCAGAAATTAATTCGATATTCCCTCTAGACGTTGCCGCAGGTACGCGCTACCCCGAATCTGGCATGGCATTGGTCAACGCCTGACCTGCGATGAGCGCCAGCCCACAAAAGACCATCGGTTTGATCGGGGGTATGAGTTGGGAAAGCACGCTCGTCTACTATCAGTTACTCAATCGCGGCGTTCGGGATCGACTGGGTGCATTGCACAGTGCCAGCATTGTTCTGGTGTCATTGGATTTTGCGCAAATTGAGGCGCTGCAAATGCGCGGCGATTGGGACAGTGCGACGCAAATCCTCGTCGATACTGCGCAACGTCTGGAGCGTGCCGGCGCCCAGTGCGTGTTGATCTGTACGAACACAATGCACAAGATGGCGGATGCGGTTCAGGCTGCCATCTCAATACCGCTGTTGCATATCGCTGATGCGACAGCAACAGCATTGAAGGTCAATGGTGTGCAGCGACCGTTGTTGTTGGGTACGCGATTTACGATGGAGCAGACCTTCTACCGCGGCCGACTGATCGACCGATATGGCTTTGATGTCATGACGCCTGATGAAGCGGGCAGGGCTACTGTGCACGATGTGATTTACGACGAACTGTGTGCAGGTGTCATCAGTGATTCGTCCCGTGAGCAATACCGCAGCATTATCGAATCTGCGGTGACCTATGGTGCCGACAGCGTGATTTTGGGCTGTACCGAGATCGGTCTGTTGATTCAGCAGCATGACGTGAGTGTACCGGTGATCGACACAACGACCGCACATGTTGAGGCCGCCGTTGTCTTCGCCCTGGCGGAATAGCCGGCGGCCACTCGAATTTGCCGTCGTTACATGCGCTCGGGTATACGGTGTGCGCAACCAATACAAATGCTGACAAAAAAAAGCCGTAGCGAGTCGCGTGCTACGGCTGCTCGGGCGAGTCAGCAGGGAGCCAAAAAAAGCCGCGACTAATGCCGCGGCGTGCCCGAGCAAAGGCAATCGGCTTGATTTGGTTATTGCGTCTTCGTGTGGTCGATGATGTGCAAGTCTCGTTGCGGAAACGGGATGCTGACACCGGCGGCGTCCAGTGCTTTCTTGACGCGCTCGGCTAATTCATGTGAAGCCGGTGCGTAGTCCCCTGACTGAACCCAAGGTCGAATCGCCAGGTTCACTGAACTATCGGCCAACTCCGCAACCGATACGCTGGGCGCCGGAGAATCCACGACGTACTCACTCTGCTTGATGGCTGCAAGAATGACATCGCGCGCTTTGTCAATGTCGTCGGTATAGCTGATACCCACAACGAGATCATCCATTCGGCGAGTGTTCTTATCGGTGTAATTAAAAATTTTCTCGCCCATGACTTGGCCATTTGGAATGATGATCTTGGTTTGATCAGGCAAGCGCAGCACCGTCGTAAATACGTCGACTTCCTCAACAAAGCCCTCCGTACCGGCCACATTCACTAAATCACCTAACTTGTAGGGACGGAAGATGATCATCAATACGCCCGCTGCGAAATTTGCTAGAGAGCCTTGCAGCGCTAAGCCAACGGCGAGGCCGGCAGCACCGATTACGGCGACCAGCGATGCGGTCTGGATGCCCAGTGAGCTAATCGTTGCGATCACAACAAAGGTCAACAACAGCGCATAGAGTATGTTGCCCAAAAATTTGCGCAGCATTTCGTCCATCGCGCTGCGCGTCATGATGTTGCGCGCCACACTGGTCAATGCCTGAGCGATCCAACGACCGATGATGAAGATCGTCAGTGCTTTCAAGCCCATCAGTCCATATTCAATGCCAAGCTCTTGCGCCCTTGGCAACCACTCTTCCCAGTTCATAAATATTCCCCTTTTGTGTCTAAATCCAACGGGATGGCTTTGTCATGATAAGACACCCGAATCGCATCATGACGCCACCACCCCGCCAGACTCTCTCCCAGCGGTACCGGGTTTACTAGAAGTTAAGACCCAGGTTCTTGATCGTATCGATCGAGATGTAATTGGATCCCACTGGCAGGCCTTTGGCTTTTGCATATCCATTGGCCGCACTAAGCGTCATAGGACCGATAATGCCGTCGATGGGGCCCTTGTAATAACCGGCTTTATTCAGTGAGGTTTGTAGCTCACTCACATTGCCGCGAGTCAGATTGACGTCGCAAACCACTTCACGCCAGTCGAGAGTTTCTTCGCTGACCTTCTCACGCTTAGTGATTGTCGTGTACTCGGCCGGAATGGTGATCCGCCGTTCGCTAGCAGGCGTTGCGATTCGTGTCGTTTTGACCGTGTCGTACTCGGCAGGAATGGTTACTTCGCGCGTTGTCGCCGGTTTAGCAACAACCTGTTTCGTCACCGTCTTGTAGACGGCGGGCTCGACAATTTCGCGTGTGGTTGCGGCGGTTGCGACAACCTCACGGCTTACTGTCTTGTATACAGCCGGTACTTCAACCAGGCACATTATTTCGCCGGTATCGGTTGTGCGCGAGTCAATCACAGAAGAGCCACCGCTTGCGAAACTGGCGGCCGGACCGCGCTTCCATTCGGTGCGCGCGGGCGTGACCAGAACGCGCTCGCTTTCTGTACGGTAGGTCGCCGGCACTTTCTCAATACGTGTGCTCTGCGGCTTGACCAAAACCTGTTCGGTCAGTGTTTTGTACTCGGCTGGCACTACTTCAAGACGCGTTGCAGCTTCGCGAACCAATACGCGCTCAGTGGCTGGTTCATAGGTAGCGGGGATGATCTCAACGCGCTCACTGGCCTCTTTCGCCAGAACCGTTTCCTGAGAGGTCTTGTAGACGGCCGGCGTCAGAATGCGTGCGTAGCAATGCCCGGGTTCTGCATTCGGCGGAAACAACTCGCTCGACAACCCTGACGTCGTGGTCGTAGAACTCGTACTAGCACGCACCTCCGATAATTGCCGGTCGCGCTCTGCCAGTCGTTTTTCCAGATCGCTGATCGTGGAGCGCTGCGAGGAGATAATCTCCTGTTGACTGTTGTCCACGACTGTTGATGAAGTCGTTTAAGTGTCATTTGATGCACAGCCAGACAGCAGCGCAATACTGACCAGAGCGGCTAGCTCTTTTCGCTTGAGTATGATCACAAATATCTCCCTTGCTTTATGTATGGATCAGATTGTCCGATTACACAGACGACTGATCGGGAGAATTAGTCACATTGAATTAGCACTCTTTTATCAAGAGTTTGCCTGGTGCTATTACTCAGCGATCTTAGAGTTCAGTGCTTCAGTTGCGCGGTACAGTCGCATTTTCGCAGCACTAAGGCTGATGTCGCAGGCACTCGCAATATCCTGCAGACTCATGTCTGCGAGGTAGCGCAACGTCAGTACTTCTCGCTCTGCTGGTTTAATGTCTTGCAACAGTGATTGCACATCGAACGCTGCTGTCTTGATATGCGTCACCTGATCGCCGGCCATGTCTTCAGACCATTGCTCACGAATCTCACCGCGACGTTTGTTCTTGCTGATATGGGTCAGACACATGTTCGTCGTCACGCGCATTAGCCAGGTCTTAAAGGTCGAGCGGCCCTCGAACTGGACCAGCGTGTTGAACACCTTGAACATCACATCCTGACTGAGGTCTTGCGCATCCGCCTGGTTGTTCAGCATGCGCAAACAGACACTGAAGATCAGCCGCTCGTACTTACGCATCAGCGTCTCGTACGCTCGGGTGCGGTAGGGCAGTTCCTTGATTGCGTTGACCACGAGTTCGTGATCCGCATCAATCTTGCTGTAGTCGTTTGACTCGCTCATGACTGTCTGGGGCGGTTGGCTAACCGCCCCAACGACATCGTCTTGTTAGTCGCTCAGTTCGACTGTTTCTTCGATCAGTCGGCTGTTGGGTATCGACACCTGCCGTCCCTCACCGGTATCGACCAGAATTGATGTCGCGCCCACCTCGATGATCGTGCCCCGAGTGTCGCCAACAGAGATGGTTTTGCCGGGCTGATAAAGATCACGTGCATAGACTCCAGCGACAATATTGCCGGCGACATCACGTGTGCCCAGGCCCATCGCCAGAGCCACCGCCGCGGCGCAGGCCATCAGTACGATGGAGATCACCTGGTTTAGAAGATCGGTTTCAACCTCAAGTTGACCGACAGCCAGTGAAAGCACGACGATGACGACAATGCCGTAGACAAGACCACCAACTGCTTTTTCGTAACCTAAATTGATGCTGCCAAGTGCTGCTTCGACCACCGAGCGTACGCCCTGTGCGGCGAATAGACCGATCAGCAATACCAACATCGCGCCGATCAATTTCGGTAAATAGGCCACCAACCCGTTGACTGTGTCACTGATGCGATCCAGTCCTAATGCATCGGAGGCTGAGATCAGGAATGACAGGAAGATCAACCAGTAGATCACCTTGCCGAAAACAGAAGACACCGACATATCGAAGCCGCCACGTTCGGCCATATCACCGAGACCGGCCTTGTCGCCCAGTTTGTCGATGCCCACTTTCGCAAGGATCTTGGCGACCAGATAGCCCAGGAGTTTGGCGACAAAGTGGCCAATGATCAGCAACACGATTGCGGTGAGTGCCGGTACAGCGCCTGCCATGACTTTTTCCCAGAAAACGACCGGGTCGGGGAGGGCGGCGCGAATAGATTCCAGAATAGACATCGAATTAGTCCTTTGGTGTGTGTTGGTGTTGTGCTTGTCGCTCTGCAATGCGTGCGAAGATCGGCGCCATCATCTCGGCGATGACGGTCCAGAATTTCACGAATGCGAAGAGCATGGAGTCTCTTTGTCCGACGCCGGCGCGCACGCGGCGCATGACGCGATCCAGTCCGGAGCGCTGTTCGCCATCGGGTTGCTCGTCGACGGCGAGCATCGATCTAATCTGATCATCAACCTGATCTTCGGATTGATTTTCCATAATAAAAATCCTTGGCCTAAGGTCGGCTATTAACGGAGATGGACGCTCTAACGCGCGCTGGGGTCACAAAAAAAATGCTGCGGTCGCGCTCAGGTGGCAGCCGCGAAAAACTGATCCTTGAATGGCAGTGCGGCAGCGCCGATGGCGCTGGCGTTGCCGCTGGCCTGGGCAACCAATAATTGTGGCAGGGGACGGGGTTTGCCGCGGCGCGGGTCATTGAACAG
Source organism: Pseudomonadota bacterium (assembly GCA_039187375.1). Taxonomy (GTDB): domain Bacteria; phylum Pseudomonadota; class Gammaproteobacteria; order Steroidobacterales; family Woeseiaceae; genus CALBPI01. Next base: position 975 of record JBCCZN010000143.1, on the reverse strand, counting down.
ACTGACGTGGGGGATCACGCGCTTGGCCAGCGATTTGGGCATGCGACCCCCAATCACAATGGCCTCCGGGTCGAGAATGGCCGCCAGCGAGGAGGCGATCAGCGACAGTCCCGAGCAGGTCTCGCTGATCCAGTCTTCGATGCCCGGCCAATGCTCATCGAAGTTGCGAATCATCGTTGAGACGCTGTCATGCGCCGTACCGTTCTGCGCCAGTGTCTCAAGCAGTGAATGCAATGACGGATGTTGATAGTGCTCTTTTGGCAGCAACATGCCCAACTCGCCGCCGTTGCCGTGTACGCCGCGCATTAACTCGTGGTTAAGAATGACACCGCCGCCCAGCAGTGTGTCGATATACAGGTAAGCAAAATGGTCATAACTGCGCCCGACGCCCACCAGGCTCTCGCCAACGGCCGCCGCGTTGCCGTCGTTCTCCACCCACACCGGCAGGCCCAAATGGTCTTCGAAGATGGTGTCGACTGCCACCAGTGCCCAGTCATCCAGCAATTCTGGCGTGTTGTAGACCGCGCCGGGTCCGATATGCCGACCGGACAGACAGACGCCGGCACCAAGCAGGCGTGTGCGTTCAATATTGTGGGTCGAGACCATGTCGTCGATGATCTGTTTGCTGATGCGTAGAACGTGCTCACGCTGCATATTGGGCATGCATTCATAGGCCTCATCGACGACCTGCCCGGAAAAGTCCATCACCGCGACGGCTAGCGCATCGGTCATCAATGACACCCCGATCGTGTAGGCAAATGTCGGATTGACCCGAATCACAACACTGGGCTGCCCGCGCTTACCGCTGCGCACCCGTTTGGTTTCGGTCGCGGCGCCCACCTGAATCAGGCTTTTCACGATTCGCGAGATGCTCTGTTGCGCAAGACCGGTGGCACGGGCGAGATCCGTTTGGCCAATTGCGCCGCTGCGCACCGTTTTACCGAGCACGCGGCATTCGCTCTCAGACGGGCGTTT
>JBCCZN010000142.1:0-7418 GCA_039187375.1 Pseudomonadota bacterium | reverse complement strand
GGACAGGCAGTGTAGCGTACCGTTGAACCCATAAGCCAAACAGGAAGAGCGAACCATGGCCATGAAAGAAACCGTATTGATTACCGGAGCATCCGCGGGCATCGGCGAGGCACTCGCCAGAGAGTTCGCGGCGCATGGGCATGATCTGGTGCTGGCGGCACGCCGCGCGGAACCGATGGAGGAGCTCGCCGAGCATGTGCGATCCGCGCACGGTGTTGAAGCACAGGTGGTGGCCCTTGACGTTACGCAGCCTGATGCGGTCGAGCAGCTGCGAACAGCGCTCGGCGACAAGCAAGTATCGATTCTGGTCAACAATGCGGGCGTCCTATCGTCGGGTTGGTTTGTACGCATGGATGGTGATGACATCGAGTCAATGCTGACGCTGAATATTGTTGCCTTAACGCGCCTGTGCCACGCGTTTGGCGCGGATATGGTCAGCCGTGGTCGCGGCCGAGTTCTTAATGTCGCCTCCATCGCAGCATTTCAACCGATGGGGTCGATGGCCGTTTACGCCGCAACCAAAGCCTATGTACTGTCGCTGAGTGAAGCGTTGTTCGCCGAAATGGGCAGCAAAAACGTCACGGTGACTGCGCTGTGCCCTGGTGTGACCGACACCGCGATGTATCGCGGCCCGGTCAAAGAGGGTACCGGCTCAGTCCCGGCCGCGGCGGTGCTGACGCCCGAAAAGGTCGCTGCCGATGGCTACCGATCTTGCATGGCAGGTGATCCGATTCAGGTTCCCGGCGCCACTTACAAAGTGCTGACCACGGGTATGAGGATGATGCCGCGCTGGCTCAACCGCCGACTGGTCCGCATGGCGACGCGGTCACCGAAAAAAAAGTGAGCGCGTAGCACGCTCAGGCAATCGCTGCCGCATCCGTTTTGCCAACAAAGGGGTATTTGTTGCGGTTGATGATCACCAGCGCCAGCAAGCATGACCAGGCGATCACCGCCATGATGAACAACGCTGGGTCGCCGCCTTCCGGTGCGCCCGGAAACTTGACGCTAATGCCAAGCGGCGTAAACAGGTGGAAGAAGATCGCACCACTCAGAATGCCGGTACCGAATAATGCACCCCAGTGTCGTGTCGCCGGAATCAGCAACAAGACACTGGCAATAATCTCGGCGATGCCGACACCGTACGCACCGTACTGGGTAAAACCGTCCCCCAGCGCGCTGAGCCCCAGGCTTTTGATCCAGTCACCAAGCGTTGTGAAAATATGCACCGTCTCTGCAGCACCGGAAAATTTGAACGGTAGCGATTGCACAAAGACAACGACGGGTACGAGCACCAATATCCACGGCAGTACTTTTTTCATCTTCACGCTCCTTGCGCGCGATTATTCATGTTGTCAGCAAAGACCAGTGCATACTGGTTTTTATTGCAGCTCGGACCACTGCAACCTCAGTCGCCAGTATCCGCGTCAGCATCCATCAACCGTTCAGCCAGATAGGTATATTCCAGAGCCGTTCGTTTTGCCCGGGCCTTTTGATTGGCCGCGGCAGAGTGGCCACCGTCGGTATTCTCATAATAGAGAAACGGTTTTTCGGCGGCCTGGAAACGCTGCGCCATTTTACGCGCATGACCCGGATGCACACGGTCATCCTTGGTCGATGTCACAAAGAATGGCGTCGGGTATTCGGCCGACTCATCGAAGTTGTGATAAGGCGAAATCGTCTCCAGGAAGGCACGCTCTTCGGGCACATCCGGATCGCCATATTCGTCAACCCACGATGCGCCAGCCAGCAGTTTGTCGTAGCGCAGCATATCGAGCAGCGGCACCTGAACGACCACGGCATTCCAAAGATCCGGACGCTGGGTCAGCATGACGCCCATCAACAAACCCCCGTTAGAGCCGCCCATGATGCCCAGCCGCGGCGTCGACGTAATGCGTCTGTCGATCAAATCCTCGCCGACCGCAATGAAGTCGTCATAAATACGCTGCCGATTCTGCTTCAAACCCGCTTGATGCCAGGCCGGGCCAAATTCGCCACCACCGCGAATATTCGCCAGCGCATACGCACCACCGCGTTCGAGCCACATCTTGCCGAGGGTACCGGAGTAGGAGGGACGCATTGATACCTCAAACCCACCATAGCCATACAGCAGTGTCGGCGTACTGCCGTCAAATTCGATATCCGCTCTGTGCACCACAAAATACGGCACCTGCGTACCATCTTTGGAGCGCGCCTCAAACTGTTGCACCGCAAGGCCGTCTGTATCGAACAAAGCAGGTAACGCCTTCAATGGCGCCATTTCTCCGGTCCGCGAGTTGTAGCGCAACAACGTGTCGGGCGTCAGAAAGCCTTCAAAATTGATGAATACAGTGTCGATATCATCATCGGCAAAAAAGATGCTGGCACGCCCCGAACCCGGTAACGTAACCGGATCGGTTGCCCAACCTGCCTCAGTACGTTTCAGGCGTAAGATCTTGCTGACGACGTTGTCGTTGATCGACAACAGCGCGCCACCCGCAGCGACCGATACTGAATTGACCGCCTGCCGCTCGTTGGCACGGAATACCAGCTCAACCGGCGGCAACTCGCTGCTGTCAAGAAACGCATCCAATTCGAATGCGACCAGATCGCCATTCTGGAAGGTCTCACTCTGGCCCTCGGGACTCCAGTCCTGCTGCAAGGTGACAAACAGAAAGCCGTCCTCAACATCACCCGGCGAGGACTTGGGTGGAATCGGCATCGCAACCGGCTCATCGCCCATCAACAACCAGAACGTTGAGGTGAAAAATGTATCGGACTCGACCGCGCCGTAAATCATGCGGCCATCCTTGAGTTCGCTGGCCCACGGCCAGACACCCACGTCGGTGGATTCACCGGCATAAGCAGTTTGGGTGTCGGCCAGATCCTGCCCGCGTTTGAGCATGCGCACATCGGACGGATAGCCGGATTCGGTTAGCGTGCTGCCATCACCACCCCAGTCGGTGCTGACCAGCAGCGTGTCAGCATCGACCCAGGCGGCACCCTGCTTGGCCTCCGGCAGATAAAAGCCGCCCTCGACAAATGCCTTGTCGGCAAGACTGAACTCACGCATCTCAACCGCATCCTTGCCGCCGTTCGACAACGACACCAGACAGCGCGTTTGGTCGCTGCCTTTGGGTCTAAAGCAATTGCTGCCCTTGAATACCCAGTTTTTGTCTTCGCTAGCGGCCAGTGCATCGAAGTCGAGAACCGTTTCCCAGTCGGGCTGCGCCTTTTCGTATTCCGCCAACGAAGTGCGTCGCCACAGACCGCGAACATTGGTGTCGTCCTGCCAGAAGTTGTAAACGAAACCGTCGCGGATCGAGCCGTACGGAATACGCTCATCCGAGGTCAACACCGCCAGCGCGGCGGCGTAGTTTTGTTCGTACAAAGGCTCTGCCGTTAATTGCGCCAGTGACCGCTCGTTCTCGCCCTCAACCCAGGCCAGTGCTTCTTCGCCCTCAACGGCCTCGAGCCAGAGATTGGGATCTTCGGGTTCTGGCGTATCCACAGCCGCCTCCTGTGATGGTTCAGTGCCAGAGTCTGTTGACTGGCCGCATGCTGCCAATGTCGCCAGTGCCGCTAGCTGAAAAAACAAGAAAAAACGCCGCATGACCCGCTCCCTGCAAAATGTGATGCCACGAGTATAGCAACGCCTGATGCTTCAGGGTTCGACACCTTTGTTGCTCAGGAACGCCGCTACTTCACTGACCGTCGGCACATCGAACAGGTCACTGATATCCAACTGATCCGGGTAGGTCTCATCGATCGCCAGCACGATTTCCGACAAAGTCAGCGAGCTCACGCCAACTTCGAACAAATTGTCGTCAGCACCGATCCGAACGTTGCCGGAATGCTGATTACAAATCGCAAGCAATTGATCGATCAGCGCATCGCCACTGGTCGCTGGCACTTGCGCGTCTTGCTCGCGCGGCGTCATTGCCTCAATTGCGGCGTCGTAATCACCTGCCTGGTAGGCCGACACCAGTTTCGCCCGTTGCACCTTGCCACTTGTCGTCTTCGGTACGCGCTCGATTGGCAATACATGGCTGACCTCGAGCCCAGCCTGCTCACCCAGGCACTCGTGGATATTCTGTGCTAACGGCAGCAACGCTTCTGGATCCCCTCGATGCAATACGAAGGCCAGCAACGACTCCGTGTCATTGTCAGCATCCAGACCCGCACCGGCGACAACCACCTTGCCGAGATCGATTTCAGGCAAGCGCTCCAGCATGACCTCCAGGTCATGTGGGTAATAATTCTGACCATTAACAATAATGATGTCTTTCTGCCGACCGGTGATCACCAGACGGCCATCGACAACGACTCCGCAGTCACCGGTGCGCAACCAGTCGTCATCGGTGAACAATGCCGCGCTGGCCGCCGTGTCGCCGTAAATACTGTCGGCGACGCTGTCTCCATGTAGCTGTATATGGCCCACAACCTCGTCTTCGACGATATCGCCGGCATCATCTACGAGTCGCATCTGGACATCACGAATCGGCATACCGCACTTCACCAGTTGCAGCGCATCATCCGCATTGACCGGCTGGCGGTCGATACGTTGACCAATCGCCAGCTTATGACGATCAACCACGATCGCATCGTAGTGCTCACCCGGCTTGCCGAATGTCACCGCGACCGTCGCTTCCGCTAGACCATAGACCGGGAACATCGCCTCGCGCTTCAAGCCAAATGGTGCCATCGCTGCCAGAAATGCCTCGATTAACGGCACCGAAATCGGCTCGGCACCATTGACGATTAGCTCAACGGACGATAGATCAGTGCCGTCCGGCAGACCTTTGCGCTCAAACAACTTGAGAAAGTGCTTGTAGCCGAAGTTTGGGGATGACAGCTGAGTGGCGCGCAACTCGGACGCCAGCTGTAGCCATAACAACGGCCGACGCACAAACAACGAGGTATCCATGATCGCACTATTCATACCCGCAGCCAGCGCCGTCAGGTGATATCCGATCAAACCCATATCGTGGGTCAACGGCATCCAGCTGAGCGAGCGATCCTGTTCGTCCCAGCCCAGCCACTCCAGAACAGCGCGAATGTTGGTGCAGATGTTCAGGTGTGTCAGGCAGACACCTTTCGGGTCTCCGGTCGATCCGGAAGAATACTGAATGAAAGCCGGATCGCTCGGTCCGGCTGCCTGATAGTCACCCGGTTCTGCGTCCTGGCCCAGATCATCGAACGCCAATGCGCTGGCCAACGCGGTCTGCATGTCCTCGCGACCTTGATCTTGTGCAAAGTCCTGCAGTCGCGTCTTCAAAGCGGAATCACTAATTAATCGGGCTTGATGCAGCTGGCCAAGGATCCGAAACAGCTTGAGTCGATGCTCATCCGAAATGCCGACAGCGACTGGCACCGGCACCATTGCGCCCAGCACGGCCGCCCAGAAACTCACAGCAAAATCGTGGTTGCTGCGAGTGAAGATCACCAGCTCATCACCACGTTGCATCCCTGCACGCTGCAAGGTGCCCAGCAATTGCATCGCGCGCTCGTACAGCTCACGACTGGAAATTTCGGTGATGTCGTTCTCGCCATCGATAAAACGGATGTACTGATCACGCTCGCGCGCATCCAGCAGCACCTGGGCGAGAGATTCATAACGGTTCATGCAGCGCGACCTCGGCGCGTGGGCATCAGCCGGATATCATCTCGCGCACGCAGATTGATCGCAAACTCGCAAGCCGGCGGCGCCGGCTCGATGCGTGCTAACTGAAACTCGGGCAACAGCACCGCCATGTGCAGTTTCATTTCGAGAAACGAAAAATACTCGCCGATACAGCGGCGCGGCCCAAGCGAAAACGGAAAAAACGCTTTGGGCGGTGCGTCCCGATCCAGGAAGCGATCGGGCGAAAACGCCTCCGGGTCTCGCCAGTGGTCAGCGTGCCGATGCAGCAAATACGGAGACAGATACAAATCCGCGCCTTGTTCGATGTCATACCCGGCCACCTCGATCGGCTCCAGCGCCTGACGCGAGAACAACCAAACCGGCGGATACAATCGCAGCGTCTCCTCGAGCACCGCCTGCGCGAGCGGCATGTTGGTCGCCGTATCCGCATTGAGGCCACCGGCCAAGGCTAGCGCGGCCTTGATTTCCTCGAGTAAGGCCGACTCTATTTCCGGAGCAGCCGAAATCAAATACCAAAACCAGTTCAGCGTATTCGCCGAGGTTTCAAATCCTGCAACGATCAGCGTGATCATCTCATCGAGTAATTGCTTATCGGTGAATGGCTGGCCCGTACGATCGGTCGCCGCCAGATACAGCGCCAGGAAATCATCGTCGTCGCGATTTGAGGTGCGACGCATATCGATTACCGATTGAATCCAGCGACGCAAATCGCGCACGCGCTTCACCATCTCCAGGTCTCGCCCTGCCTCGGGTGCGAGAAACTGGAAACGCTCATCGTCGGCCAATGCCGCAACATCTTTCAGATCCTCACCGAAGATGCTGATCAGGATCAGCTCAAGCGCAAAGTCACTGGTTTGGCGCGTGATATTCAGCGATTCGCCGACATCGCATGCTGTGCGCCACTGTCGTTGCAGGCTGCGCGCGCAGGCCACCATGTGGTCCGTCAGCCGGTGTAGCTTACGCGGCTTGAAAGCGGGTTGAACCATCGTGCGTGAGCGACGCCAGACTTCCCCGTCGCTGACGATCAGACCATTGCCCAACAGCATTTTGACGCGCTCGAAACCACGGCCCTTGCGATAACGCTGATGCTGGCGCACCAAAATCTCGCGCACGGCATCGGCGTCATTAATGAAATAGGCCACCCGCTCGTTAGCCTGGGGTATCCGCACGACATCGCCATACTCACCCGCCAGCGTCTGCAACACCGACAGCGTGGCATTGTTGACGGCAAGTGGCAGGGGTTCGCACGGCCCGGGTGCGCGCCGCGATGTGGGGGAAGCTACACTCATACGCGCTGTACATTTTACATTGACCGTCGTTCCGGGCATACCGCAAACTGGCCACCGTGAACGATCAGAAACCCGTTGATACCAGTCGCCGCAGTAGCGCATCGCAACGCACGCTGAACCTGTGGCGGCGGCTGTATTACGCCATCGGCATGCCGATCGCACGCGCACTGCTGCGTATCCTGCTGGCCACCTACCGCTATCAACCAATGATTGGCGCGCAACACCTGTCCAAATTGCTCGCATCGGATACACCCTGCGCACCGTGCTATTGGCATCAGCACCATGTGTTGTGCTCCACCGAAATTTTTCGCTGGATCAGATCTGGCTTCAAACCATGTTTTTTAATTTCCGGCTCGGTCGATGGTGACGTGCCCGAGCGCATTGCCCGCGCCTGGGGTGCCGATGTCATCCGCGGTTCCGCCAATCAAAGTGGCGCACATCTCGTCCCGGCAGCCACTGGGTCACCCCATGACGGGCCGGATTCTTCCCCGTGAGAATACTCAAGCGAG
>JBCCZN010000141.1:0-7450 GCA_039187375.1 Pseudomonadota bacterium | reverse complement strand
TTGGCGAAGACACGGGTATGACCGGCGTGCATAAGCTGATCCTTGTGCTCGTGCTGCTGACGTTGGTGCTGCTGGTTTGGGGGATTAAGCAATACGGTTGGTATTTCACCGAGTTGGGTGCGGTGTTTGTTGGTCTGACCATCGTGGTTGGGCTCATCGGTCGTTTGTCTCTCGATTACGTTGCCCACAACTTCATGCACGGCGCGGGAGAGCTGGCCGGCACTGCAATGCTAATTGGCTTTGCACGCGCCATTGCGTTGATGCTCGAAGACGGTCAGGTATTGCACACGCTGGTGAATGGGTTGGCGATGCCGCTGGCGCAATTGCCTGGATCGGTGTCGGCGGTCGGTATGCTCTTTATCCAGAGTATTTTGAATTTGTTCGTGCCTTCCGGCTCGGGTCAGGCTTATGTGACCATGCCAATCATGGCGCCGTTGGCCGATATTGTCGGCGTCTCTCGTCAGGTTGCGGTGCTGGCCTATCAAATGGGCGATGGCTTCATGAATATGATCGTCCCGACCAATGCAGTACTGATGGGTATTCTGGGTATTGCAGGTATTCCCTACAGCAAGTGGCTGAAGTTTATCGTGCCGTTTCTTGGTATTTGTTTGCTGCTTGGCAGCATCACGCTCGTCATCGCTGTGCAGTTGGGTATCTAGCGCACACGCGGTATTATCACAGCTCAAATTTACAGGGGTGGCCTTGGCCTGAGATCGGCGCGCGCAGCGTCGGAACCCTTATCACCTGATCCGGGTAATACCGGCGTAGGGAGTTTCGATGATACGTCTGATAATCGCAGCGGCGTGCGCTGTATCCCTTTTTTTGAATTCACTGGCGTTAGCCGAATCGACGCTTGACGAGATTGTCGTCATCGGCGACCTGCGCGAGCGTACGCTACCGGAAATTGCCGCCAGTATTGCAGTGGTGAATCAGCGCACCATTGAAGAGGGCGCACTGCAAAACCTCGAGGAAATTTCCTTGTTGGTGCCGAATCTGCATTTCGCCGGTGGATCAAACCGCGCACGATATTTCCAGTTGCGCGGCATCGGTGAACGCAGTCAATACGAAGGCGCACCCAATCCGTCTGTCGGTGTCATCATCGATGACATTGATTTTTCCGGTATCGGCGGCATCTCGGCAACCTGGGATATGGCGCAGATCGAGGTCTTACGTGGGCCGCAGGCCACCCGTTACGGCGCGAATGCACTGGCCGGCTTGATTGTTCAGCAGAGTGTCGCGCCGTCGCAGGATTGGGACGCACGCGTGCAGCTGGGTGTGGGTAGCGATGACTACCAATCGCTTGGCATTGCCGTGGGTGGCCCGATCACTGAGCGTCTGGCGTTTCGTGTGGCGGCTCAGGGCAGCGAGTCAAACGGTTTTCGCGACAACCCATTTTTGAACCGTGACGACACCAACGGGCGCGACGAAAAGCTATTGCGAACGCGGTTGCGCTGGACGCCCAGCGAGGCTGCACAAATCGACACGACGCTGATGTACATCGACCAGAGCAACGGCTATGACGCGTTTGCGCTGGATAATGGATTCACGACCTATTCCAATCGCCCGGGTCGTGATGCGCAGCGCACCAAGGCGTTAGGTGTGCGCTGGCAGCAGACGCTCTCTCCAGCGGTCAGCTTCACCAGTGTCACGGGTCTGGCGCAGTCCGATATCGAATTCAGTTTTGATTCGGACTGGGGCAATCAGCCGTATTGGGCCGGATTTTTTGCGGCCCCGCCAAGCGCACCGTTTACACCGGATTATGATTTTTTCTCCAGACGTGACCGAACTCGTGACACGGTCAATCAGGAATTTCGCCTGCAGTCTCGACCGGACGGGCGTTTGTTCGGCGGTTCGACCGACTGGCTGGTCGGTGTCTACGCGTTGCGCCTGAAAGAGTCTCTGGTTACCACTGACGATGGTCTGTTTACTGACGGCAGCTTTCCTGGCACGACCGAGGTCAGCGTCGGCAACAGTGATTATGAGTCCAACAAGCTGGCGTTATTCGGTCAGTTGGACTTTGGCGTTGATTCGCTGCGAGTCTGGTCGCTGGGTTTGCGCGTCGAGCGACGCGATGCGGACTATGCAGACTCGGGCGGGCTTGCGTTGAGTCCCGCCGAGACAGCCGTTGGCGGGCATGTCTCGGTAACCCAGTCTTTTAATGACACGCTATCGGGATATGCCAGTCTGTCCCGCGGCTACAAAATGGGTGGATTCAATTTGGGTCTGGTGCCCGAGGGACGACGCGAATTCGAAGCTGAATATTTATGGAATCTGGAGACCGGTCTGCGTTGGCAGGGTGATACGACCAGCGTCACGGCAACAGTGTTCTATGCCCGACGCAATGACCAGCAAGTCGGGACATCATTGCAATTGGTTCCCAACGATCCGTCGACATTTGTATTTTTCAACGACAATGCGGCGACCGGAACCAACGCGGGACTTGAGCTGACCACACTATGGCAGGCGACGTCCGTATTGCAGTTGTATGCCAATCTGGGCCTGCTGGATGTCAGCTTCGATGAGTTTGAAACTGACGATGTCGATTTGTCCGGGCGCGAGCAAGCCCATGCGCCGGGCTATAGCATCTCGGTGGGTGCGCGTGCGCAGTTTGACAGTGGCTGGTTTGCGCGAGCGGACGTCGTTGCCGTGGATGAATTTTTCTTCTCTAACAGCCATGACCAGCGTTCGGATGCATACGAGTTGCTCCACCTCTCGGCCGGCTTCGCTCGTGATCGGTGGCAGGTCACTGCATGGGCACGCAACGTGACGGATGAGGCTTATGCTGTGCGTGGGTTCTTTTTCGGTAATCAGCCGCCGGATTTTGCGCCGACCCGCTATGTTCGGCTCGGTGATCGTCGTCAGTTAGGCATCTCGATAGACTGGCGTTACTAGTCTGGCTTCAGGGAGACTCATGATGCAGGCACGTGTTGAGCTGTCGTTGTACCCGCTGGCTGATGACTATATCTCGATCATCAAGGCGTTTATTGAGCGTCTGAATTCGCACGCTGGCATCGACGTGGTAACCAATCCGATGAGTACCCAGGTCACCGGCGACTATGATGAGGTGATGGCCCTGATTACAGATGAATTGCGCATTAGTTTTGACCACAGCAAGGCAGTATGCGTCATGAAGGTGTTGCCGCTTTTGTGACTTTGCCAGGCACACTCGAGCTCATTGCTGCTGCACTGGGTGTTGGTTATTTGGTGTTCGCGATACGCCAGTCACTATGGTGTTGGGCTTGCGCATTGGGCAGCACCAGCCTGTATGTCTACTTGTTCGGTCTTGGCCAGCTCTATATGGAGAGCGCACTGAATCTGTTTTATCTGGGCATGGCAGTGTTTGGTTTCTGGCGCTGGCGTTATGGCGGTGGACCCCACCGCAAGGCATTACCGGTTTCGACGCTAAATCTGAGGGCGCACGCAGTCGCGCTGGTGGTGATCGCCGTATTGGTTGGGCTGAGCAGTGTGTTGCTGGCGCGTTTCACCGATCAGGTGCAACCGGTGATCGATTCGTTCACCAGCTGGACGGCTGTTTGGGCAACTTGGTTAACGGCGCAAAAGGTTCTCGAGAATTGGTGGTATTGGTTGGTGATCGACATCGTATCCATCGGTTTATTCGTTGATCGAGAGTTCTATTTCACCGCCATGCTCTATGGCGTCTATGTCATCCTTATTCCCATAGGGTGGATTTCTTGGCGGCGCGACCTGCGCTGATGACAACACGTGAATGAGCAGGATCTGGGCTGGCTGCAACTGCGCTTGCCAGTCTGTACGGTGAATCTCGAACCGATCGCAACTGTGCGCGGTGAAGGTTGGCGTATCCGCACACCGGACGGCGATTATGCGTTTATCCGCCGTACCTGTGCGCCGTGGCTAACACCGCAGTTTGAGGTGGCTGCGCAGCGGGCAGCTGCGGCAGTCGGTCTGGCGCCTGAGCTGGTGGACTGTGATCTCAATGAGCGCTTGCTGCTAATGCACTGGATCGACGGCGAACCAGCCGACACGCCGCATCTGGAAGCGATGGCACACACACTGGCGTCAATCCACCGGTTGCAGCTGCCGGACTCTCTGGATGTCCGTCGTGGCGTGGCAGAGCTGGCTCAGGTCTACGCCGATATCATCGACCAACCGTCGCGCTGTGGACCATTGCTGGATGAGGTGCACGCCTATCGTGAAGACGATGATTGGGTCGTCTGTCATCGCGATCCCACACCGAGCAATTTTCTCCTACGGCAACCGCAATCAACGGCTGTGTTGCTCGATTGGGAATATGCATCTCACGGTGATCGCTGGTTTGATGTCGCTTGCGTACTCGAGTCGTTCGAATGGTCGGCTGAAGAGCAACAGCAATTTATCGACCACTATGCGCGTCATGCAGGCGTTGTCGCTAACGCTGCACACTTGCGACGGGCACGCATGGCCTATGCCGCCATTGTGCGTTTATGGGATGTCGCTGTGGATTTGGTACGTTAAGGGCCGTTACCAGCTATTGCGCAACTCACGCAGCTTCAAAAATATTGTCTTGGCGTCGGGCGAATCGGGCAGATCGTCGAAGTGCTCGCGCAGTCCATCGATCACCGCCTGAGAGTCCAGGCGGAAAAAGGTATTGAACGCCTTTTCTTCGCCGAGCGTCGTCACCACCGGATCGTTCTCGTCCATGTTCTCGATTGATGCCAGTAGTTCGCTTGCGGCGGTGTTACCTGGCTCGCGATCCAGCGTAAATTTAAGGTTCGCCGACAGGTATTCATGGCCGGGATACAGCTTGGTGTCGTTACCCAGTTTTGCTAATTGGCTTTCAAACGTCTCGTAGAGCAGTTCAGGGTGTCCGCCGTTGTGACAGTTGCCCGCGCCGGCATTGAACAACGTATCGCCGCTGAACAGTGCGGCATGATCGCCGTGCGCCATCAGGCAGATATGGCACATTGTATGGCCCGGTGTATCCAGACACTCCAGCTCAACTGTCTTGCCAACACGTATTGAATCGCCCGCACCGACGCCGCGATCGATGCCTTTGATTTTATTGCCGGCATCCTTGTGCGCGATCAATTTGGCGCCGGTGGCTGAGATGACCGCCTTATTGCCACCGATATGATCGGGATGCTCGTGGGTATTGAGCACTTGCGTAATGTCCCAGCCGCGCGCCTTGGCCGTATCGAGACAGCGTCGAAAGTCCAGTGGATCGATCGCTAACGCCTCACCCGTTTCGCTGCAGGCGATCAGATAGTTGAAGTTGCGGTAGTTGTTGCCGACCCAAATTTGTTCTATCAGCATGCGTTGCCCTTTGCTTACTGTCTGCAGCTAGTCGCGACGATAAACGAGCTCACCTGCCACCCAGGTCTGTAAGACGTCGATTTGCCAGATTTGCGCAACTGGTACATCGAAATAATCCCGGTCGATGACGATGAAGTCAGCCCATTGCCCTGGCGAGAGGTTGCCGAGACGATCATCTTGGTCTACTGAGGCAGCCGCCCAGATACTGAAGGCGGCGAGTGTTTCCTCCCGAGTTAGCGCTTCGCCTGGGTACCAACCGCCCAGTGGTTCACCCTGCTTGTCCTGGCGCGAAATGGCGGCGTACAGGCCATCGAACATCTCCGGTTTTTCCACCGGAAAATCCGAGCCCGCAGCAATCGCTACGCCCGCATCGAGGAACTTACGCCATGCGTAAGCGCCCTTGATGCGCTCGCTACCCAATCGGTCCTCCGCCATGTTCTTGTCGCTAGTGGCATGTGTGGGTTGCACTGACGCAGTGATACCCAGCGTCTTCAAACGCGGGATATCGTCTAGCGCCAAGACCTGTGCGTGCTCGATACGATCGTGCAGGCCGCTAGGTTTGCCATCATTCAGTTCTTCGAAGGCATCGAGCACGGCCCGATTCGCTGCATCGCCAATCGCATGAATATGCGCAGCAAATCCTTTGGCGTGTGCTTTGCCGATCACCTTCGCCATCGTCGCTGCGTCGGCGAATAACAAACCGGTGTTGCCGAGGTTGTCCGAATAGTCGCTTAACAAGGCCGCGCCCCGACTACCCAGTGCGCCGTCGGCATACAACTTGACGCTGGTGGTTTCGAATCGGTCTTCTGCGTAGCCCCGGATCGGTGCGTTGAACGCATCCAGTGTCGCTTCGCCGCCGAGCATCGCCGAGACGCGAATCGGAAGCTCATTGTTCTTGGCCAGTGCCTGATAGATTGAAATCTCGACCAGAAGCGAACCCGCATCGTGTACAGAAGTGATGCCGAGCGAGGCTAGCTCAGCCAGAGCGGTCTTGATATGCGCCGTACGGCGTTCGCGCGTGTCAATCGGGATCACCCGTTCCACCAGGCCCATGGCGCTGTCGATTAGCACTCCGGTCGCTTCGCCCTGCGCATCGCGAAGGATCTTGCCACCGTCCGGATCGACGGTGTCGGCATTGATTCCGGCGAGTCGCAATGCTTCTGTGTTGGCCCAGGCCGCATGTCCATCGATACGATTGAGAAACACCGGACGCTCGGCGACGACGGAATCCAGATCTTCGGCTGTCGGGAATTGTTGATCCCGCCAAATGACCTGGTTCCAGCCACGGCCGGTTACCCATTCACCTGCCGTTAACCCTTGCGCGTAATCTGCAACGGCACTGAGGGTTTGATCCAGACTCGCAATGCCGGCGACGTCCAAAGACTGGCGCAGCTTACCAAGACTGGATACGTGTCCATGTGCGTCAATGAGGCCCGGCAGTACGGTCGCGCCAGAAACCGCCAGTGTTTTGGTTGCACTGAATTGCTGCGCCAACGCGGCATCGCCCAGCGCGATGACCTTACCTGAATCAACCGCCATGACCTCAAACGGCACGATCGTGGCATCTGCGAGCACGTTGTAACCATTCGCTTCGGTGACCAACAGATCGATACGCTGTCGTTCGGGTGCCGTGCTATCACAGCCAGACGCAAGCAGCGCGATAGCGCTAAGACCTGGCAGGAGTAATGTACGTTGTCTCGCCATTATTCCGGGATTCTAGTCGCTTGCCAGGCGATCGCTCGCCACTCGTTGTTTTCATACACAAAGGTCCCGGTGTTGTAGTACAGCACCCGATTCTCTGCGGGCACCTCTGCCTTCGGGTTGGGTGTGGCGACCAATTGAAAGGCGACAATGGCCATATCACCACGCACGCTGATACGCACCTGTTCACCGGAGAATATCTGTGCCGGTTCAATGCTTGGGGCATCCTCACTCATATTGGCCAGAATCGATGCCTTGTCGGTGCGTGTACCTCGCGATGAGGTATACACCAGATCGTCATGCCAAAAGCGCGCGTGAATCGCGCGCTCTCCATAAATGGCTTTGTACAAAAAGTCTTCCAGCAGCGATGCCAGTGCCGTGCGAGCCGCCTCGTCTTTGTCGCCCGAATGATGCGCAGCGGATATTGCCGGTGACAGGAGCAGGGCGGTGACGATCAGGATCAGACGAATGCGCATAA
>JBCCZN010000140.1:0-7491 GCA_039187375.1 Pseudomonadota bacterium | reverse complement strand
GCGCACTCCGCGGCCAAGACGGACGAGCCGGTACGCGAAGGCATCGTCGCTGGTCTTGAGCCGTTCATCGATACGATTGTGGTGTGCACGTTCACCGCACTGATCATTTTGTCGACCGGTGTATGGAATCGTGACGCGGCGGCGGAGCTCTCCGCCGAGCCTTTTGTTGCCAAGGTCGGTGACGGTGTCTGGCAATTCGAATCAACGCCGGCGCCGGACGGCGATGAATATGTGATCGGCGCTCAGGTCTTCGTCATCGTCGAAGGCGATACGAATACCGATACCGGCAACAATCTGCATAAGGCGAACGGTGTCATCGTCGAAGGCCCGACCGGCCCGCTCATCGAATTTCAACCATTTAATTCGGTCGGCGATCCGGTCATCGCCGATATGGGTGTCTACCTGCCTGCCGTCGGGGCGACTCTCACCGCCATGGCATTCGATACGGTACAACCGGGTCTGGGTAAATGGCTGGTGACACTCGCGTCATGGTTGTTTGCGATCTCGACGATGATTTCTTGGAGCTACTACGGTGAGCAGGGGATGGTTTTTCTCGCCGGTGAAAAATCGGTATTGCCCTACAAAATCGTGTTTTGTTCACTGATTATTGTCGCCACGCTGGGACTGATCAAAACTGACGTCGATCTGGACAACATGACGGGTGTGGGTACCGGCGTCATGCTGTTTGCTAACGTGCCGATCACGTTGATCCTGGGTTATCAGGCGATGGCCGCCTACAAGCGCTACATTGCACGGCTGAAATCCGGCGAGATCGATGCGGAGAATGCGACTAGCAATTAACCGTCAGCACGTGCGCAGATTGCTCTGCGCGCGTGCCTGTGCCTTACTGATCACAGGCCTTGCCGCCTCGCTGTGTACGGCGCTCGCCAACGACGACATTCCTGGCTTCGCTGCGTCCAATAGTCCAGCCGACAATGGCCTTGCCATCGCCACTGAGGCAGACCGGCGCGGCGATGGCTTCGGCGACTCGCGCTCGACGATGCGCATGACGTTGTTTGATGACAAGGGCCAAAGCGTCGAGCGCCGAATGCGCAGCAAGACGCTGGAGCATGCGAGTGATGGTGAGCGCACGTTGTTGGTGTTCGACAGCCCGCCCGATGTGCGCGGCACGGCGTTCCTGACCCACAGTCATGCACAGGCCGACGACGATCAATGGCTATATCTACCCTCGATCAAGCGAGTGCGCCGCATCACCTCGCGCAACCGCTCGGGTCGCTTCATGTCGAGCGAATTCTCCTATGAAGACCTCGGCAATGATGAAATCGCAAAATACACCTATCGATATCTGGGCGAGGTCACGCTGGACGGAGAGGCGGCGTATAAACTTGAGCGTACGCCCAAACGCAGCTCAGGTTACTCGCGCCATGAAGTCTGGCTAGCTCGCAGCACGCTAAACGTCTTGCGGGTAGATTACTTCGATCGCAGTGCACGCTTGCTCAAGACGCTGACAGCCAGTGACTATCAGCTGTATCTGGAGCGCTTCTGGCGGCCGGCGACAATGCGTATGGTCAATCACCAGACCGGCTACAGCACGACCCTGCAATGGCAGGATTATGCATTTGGCAACGGCCTGGCCGAGAGCGAGTTTGAACGCAGTGCGCTACGCGATACGCGTTAGCGCGGCTGCCTGCGTACTGGCACTGGCGCCACATGCGAGTGCCGATTGGCAGGGCGAAATCGAGATCGGGACACGCCTGTTCAACCAATCCAGTGGGGACTCGCGAAATGACCGTTTCGACGCTTTTCTCGCTGGCGAGATGAGTGGCTACCAGGACTGGGACAAGGGCGCTAAACGGATCGCATGGCGAGCGGCCGTGCGCTGGGATAGCGATGATGCCCAGCGAAACTTGCTCGACCTGCGCGAGGCCTATTTCCGTGTGCGCAAATCCGGGTTTGAGCTGGCGATTGGTGTCGATCAGGTGTTCTGGGGCGTTACCGAAGCATTGCATCTGGTCGATGTCATCAATCAGTCCGATCTTGCCGCCAACCCGGACTCGGAGGACAAACTGGGCCAACCGATGCTGCGTCTGAGCTGGACCCCAGCCTGGGGCACCTGGGACGTTTACGCGCTGCCGATATTCCGCGAGCGACGCTTTCCCGGCAGCGCAGGTCGACTGCGCGGTCCGGTGCGGATCGTGCAGGCCGCAACGCAATACGAGTCCGCCGACGCTGATCGCCATTTGGACTTTGCCATACGCTACTCGCACTATCTAGGCGGGTTGGATTTCGCGATCTCCCACTTCTCGGGTACCGCGCGCCAGCCAATACTCGTGCCATTGCCAGTCAGCGGCAACAGCGCGCTTGCTGGTAGCATCGACGTCGCTCCGTTGTATTTTCTGACCGATCAAACCGGCCTTGAGGCATCGCTAGTCACGGGTAACTGGCTGTTGAAAGCCGAAGCGCTCAGTGCGCGCGAACCTCAGGGACGCTTTACCGCGGTCACAGCAGGGGTTGAGTACACGCTCGCACAAGCGATGGGAGAGGCGGATCTGGGACTGATCGCCGAGTATCAATATGACGAGCGACAAAGCGCCATTATTCTGGCCGCACAGGATGATGTTGTCGTCGGTGCACGCGTGAGTCTGAATGACTTCGCGGGCACCGAAGTTTTGATGCTAGCGAGTTACGATCTCGATTTTAGCAGTCACTTTGCCTCGCTTGAGGCGTCACGCCGTTTCGGTAAGCACTGGCGGGCGTCACTTGAATCACGCTGGTTTGTTGCCGACGACCCACGCGATGCGCTCAGTCTGTTTGATCGTGAAGACTACTGGCAGCTAGCGATCACACGATTTTTTTAAGTGCCTACCAGTGCCCGGTGCCGGGCGCACCCTTGAACGGTCCAGTTAGCTCCGGCGTGATCCAACCGCCGTAAAACCCGCCGGGTTGCGCCACCACACGATCCTCACCGACGAAGCAGGCTTGCATTGCCGCGGGCATAAACGCTATCCATCCGGCAATCGCGCCAAAAGGCTGGAATGGTGACGGATAACACCAGGCCGCGGCCGGCGCGCGTTGCCCATCCACTTGCACATCGAAATAGGCTGCATCGCCCTTCCATTCACACAAACTCTGGCGCGCAATAGGAACGAGCACACCCTCAGCGATATCGGCAGGCGGGACATAGTAGGTCGGCGGGCTGGCCGTCTCACAGATACGCTGTGCGTGCGCCGTGTCGACGATGCACTGACCGCCGAAATCCACCCGCACGCGCTTTGCCACGCGTTGCAGCATTGGCGGTCGCGGATAATCCCAAACCGACTCCTGACCCGGACCCGGTGTCACGATGCCATCCGGGCGCATGCTGTCGGCCCATTTGTCGCGAGCTTGCTGCAGCCAAGCGGGCACCTCGCGGCCGTCAGTCATCGACCACTATCGCCAAATTCGCGCTCCATGCGCTGCATCAGCGCATCGATGCGCTCGCGCGCGGCGCTAAAACGCGCGCTGTTATACTCGCGCTTCATATAGCCCTCCACCTGATCGACCAGACCATCAAGCTCGGAGGGTGTCGTTCGCTCTGACTCGGGCAAGATTCGGTTGGCCGCCTCAAATAGATTGATCTGTTTTTCTGTCTCGCGCCCAAACGCGACAATGTCATAGAAGGTCTTGCCAGCATTGCGCCCCGGGTGCACGAGGCTCACAAGAGCGCCAACGAATGAAACCGGAATCAATACCAGGTCACGCACGCCATCAATCACCAATTTCAGCTGAAACACGATCGCATCGCGAATCAGTGTGCCCTTGTCCACACCCGCATCATCCTCATTCGCCCCCGATCCTGACGTACTGACCGGCACGTCAGTCTGTTTGGCCTCTTGCTCCGTCCGTTCATCCATTTGTTGATCGACTCCGAATCCCACTGCTCGTGATACTGTAACGCATTGTTACGCGCGCCTTGATGCTGATCATGACCAGTTACATCAATGAAACGACCTATAGCCATGCCGACGCGCAGCGTATTGGCTTATTGGTCGTTAACCTGGGCACGCCAGACGACCCATCCCCGCGCGCTGTGAGACGCTATCTCAAGCAGTTTCTCTGGGACCCACGCGTCGTCGAGCAACCGCGCTGGCTGTGGTGGCTCATTCTGAACGGCATCATCCTGAACATTCGCCCATCTCGCTCTGCCGCAGCCTACCGCGAGATCTGGACGGACGAGGGCTCACCGCTGTTGTTATTCAGTCAGTCGATTGCCGACAAACTCGGCGCCTCCGTCGCCGAGGCGACCGGGTCAGAAGTCGTCGCGGCCCTGGGGATGTCCTACGGTGCGCCTTCTATTGCCAGTGCGCTCGAACGCCTACGCCAGCAAAATGTTCGCCGCCTGCTTGTGCTGCCGCTCTACCCACAATATTCGGCCACAACAACCGGCACTGTATTCGATGCCGTCACCTCGGCACTGTCACAACAACGCTGGGTGCCCGAGTTTCGCTTCATCAACCAGTATCACGACCGGCCGTCATTTATCGAGGCACTGGTCAACTCGGTGCGCGCCCATTGGGATGCCCGCGGCCGCGCCAGTCGTTTGCTGTTCTCGTTCCATGGTATTCCGCAGCGCTACTTCCGCGCCGGCGATCCCTATCACTGCCAATGCCAGAAAACGGCACGACTGGTTGCCGATGCGCTGCAACTTGCCGACGATGACTGGCTCGTCAGCTTCCAGTCACGAGTTGGCCGCGAACCGTGGCTGATGCCGTATACCGACTTTGCGCTGGAAGACTGGGGCAAGGAGGGCATTGAGAACGTCGATGTCATCTGTCCTGGATTCGCCGCCGACTGTTTAGAGACGCTCGAGGAAATCGCGCTGCAAAATCGTGATCTATTCGTCGAGGCCGGCGGTAAATCGCTGCGTTATATCCCGGCGCTTAATGACAGTGCAACGCAAATCCAACAACTGACCGAGCTGGCAATCGAACACCTGCAAGGCTGGCATGAGGCTCAAGCCGCGATCAACGGACAAGCCGATCGCACTTCACAGCGCGCGGCAGCGCTGGAGGCAGCCGGTACGCTCAGGTGAGCCTGCAGTTTCTTGAATTGGCGCTGTCGTCAGACGACGTACTGGCTGACTTGCGCGGTTATGAAGCACTGGGCTTTACCGAATTGACCGTAACCGATGCCTGGTCGCACGGTTATGCGGCCATGACAGACGGGCAGATTGTCATCGGCTTGCATGCCCGCGATGCGTCGATACCAACGCCGATATTCGTCTCGCCGGATGTCGCCGGTACGGCGTTAAAACTCGCTGACACACAGCAGCTACAGATATTGAATATCGATGAGGACCACTTCCATCATGTGCGCATGGAGGACCGCGATGGGTTTGCGCTGATGTATGTTGAAGCGCGCACCTTCTCGCCCAGTAACGAGCACGCCAGCGCATCGCTCGGGACATTGTTTGAGTGGACGCTGCCGGTGCGCGATGCCATCGCCGCAGCGCAATTCTGGGCACCGCGCAGCACGCACGCACTGGCCGCACTGGATGAACCCAGAGCCCATTTGAGATTTGACATCGGTGGGTTACCGCTGGCACTGAGCGAAATATGCGCTGGCCGCTCGCCGGTGTTGTGCTACCGCGTTGAGGATGTCGCCACGCTTGGCATTACGCTGGATCAACGAGGCCTGGCTTTAGCACCATGCCGTACGGGTCTACCTGGTTGTATTGGCATCCTTGAAGCGCCTGGCGGCCTGACGATGGCGTTTTTCGAGCGCGACTTCAGTTAAGTAAATCGCACAAGCGCTCGGCCTGACGTCGCATCGACGTACCGAACGCTGCCTCGTCACACAGCGCATTGAACGCACCCAGGTCAGGTTTACGCCGATGCAACTCGGTGGCATCAAAGCCCAACGGCACATCGGTCGGAATCAGCGTCAGCTCACGCGACATCATCGCCATATCTCGATGCGTCGCAAGCCGCGCACCGAGTTTTGTCGCACCGCGCACCTCGACATCGCAAACTTGATCCAGGTTAGCGTACAAAACATCGAGCGAGCCGAAATGGGACAACAACGCGACTGCAGTCTTGCGCCCGACACCAGGCACACCCGGAATGTTGTCGACACTATCGCCAGCCAATGCCAGTAAATCGGCGATTTGCTCGGGATAGACACCAAAAGTCTGCGCCACATCCTCATAGCCCAGACGCTTGTTGCCGGCGAAATCCCAAAAGGTATCGCCGGGTGCGAGTAGTTGGGTCAGATCCTTGTCGCGACTAACGATTGTGCACGGCACTCCGTGACTTCTGGCATCCAGTGCCAGCGTCCCAATAATGTCGTCGGCCTCATAGCGATCACTGGCAGCTTCCCGCAAACCGAGCGCGCGCGCCATCCGGCGGCACTGCTTGAACTGCCGGTCCAACTCCGGTGGCGCCGGATCCCGGTTGGCCTTGTAGTCCGCATAGATTTCGTTGCGATAGGACTGAGCCAGTGACTCATCGAACGCCACCGCGATCTGCGCTGGCGCCTCAAACTCGAGCAGGTCAGCGAGAAATCGGGTGAAGCCGTACAGGGCATTGGTCGGGTTGCCCGCCTCGTCGACCATCTCGTCCGAAACAGAAAACCACGCCCGAAAGACGTAAACACTGGCGTCGATCAAATAAACCACGCCGCTATGTTAGCAGCGAATCAAATGAAGTCGCTGCGCGTCGCAGCCGCATAGCCATCGAGATGGATACGCACGCGTTTGTGCAACGGACTGGTACGGGGGAAATGTGCCAGCAGATACTCCATCTGATCGGCCAGCACGCGTCGACCTTTCAGATAGATGTACTCGGCATACGTCGGTGTGAAGGGTACCGCGATCAGCTGCATGCCGGCCTGCTCAGGTGTGTTGCCACCCTTGTGGTTATTACAGCGACGACAGGCTGTCGCAACGTTGGTCCATTTGTCTTCACCGGACTGTGAAATGGGTGTGATGTGATCTCGCGTGAGCTCACTGTTCGGGAATCGCATCGCGCAATACAGGCAGATATTGGCATCGCGTTTGAACAGCGTGCGGTTATTGAGCGGCGGCACATAGGCATCACGCATCGCAGCCAAGCGCTGGTGTGTCCCAAAAGTTGCGATGATGGAATTGACGTCGATAGAGCTTCGGCGACCATCAATGGCGCTATATCCGCCGCGGATCCGGTACAGCAATGTGCCACAGGCATAGGCGACTTGTTCGGTGTGATACAGTCGCGCCGCCTCACGATAATCAATCCACTCCAACGGCATACCCGCGACATCGGTGCGAAGCACCTGTTGCGTGATGCGGTTTGTGGTCGATTGCTGCGCCGTCATTGACTCACCCCACTATTGCCCGGACGCGGTACTGCCCTGCAAACTTTGCAGATTGACCGATACAAATCAACACTGGTGAGCGCAGTTATACACACGACAGATCACAAAAATGTGACACAGTTCCAGTACGGTAAAAAACAGCCATAATATTCGTAAATTATTGTTTTTATTGATGATAGTGAATTGATGCTACAGGTT
>JBCCZN010000139.1:0-7494 GCA_039187375.1 Pseudomonadota bacterium | reverse complement strand
ATGTCTTCGGCGTCTGCGCCCATCTCAATCACCAGCGCCGCCTCGGCGACCAGATCGCCGGCGTTCGGCCCGACGATGCCGCAGCCGAGAAGGCGCTTTGTGGTCGGGTCGAAGATCATCTTTGTCACACCCTCGTCGCGATCATTGGCGAGCGAGCGGCCGGACGCCGCCCAGGGGAACACGCCTTTGCCGATCGGGATGTCATGGGCCTTGGCCTCGGTCTCCGTCAGCCCCACCCAAGCGACCTCAGGATCGGTGTAGGCGACGGACGGGATCACCTTGGCGTCGAACGCCGCCTTGTGGCCGGACGCCACTTCAGCGGCGGTCTTGCCCTCATGCGTCGCCTTGTGCGCCAGCATCGGCTGGCCGACGATATCGCCAATCGCAAAAATCCCGGCAACGTTGGTTCGCATTTGTTTGTCGGTAGGGATAAACCCACGCTCATCAACGCTAATGCCGGCGGCTTGCGCGTTAATCTTGTGGCCGTTGGGCTTGCGACCGACGGCGACCAGTACTTTGGCGTAGGTTTGACTGCTGGTGCCGTCCTGGTCTTCAAATGACACCTCAATGCCTGCGTCGGTCGCCTGCATCGCTATCACCTTGGCATTCAGGCGTATCGCCTCAAACTGCTTCCCGAGTCGTTTAGCCAACGGTTTAACCAGATCCGGATCTGCACCAGGCATCAACTGATCGGTCAACTCCACGATACTGACACGGACACCCAGCGTGGCGTAAACTGAACCCAGTTCGAGCCCAATAATGCCACCGCCGACAACCAGCAGACTCTCGGGCAGCGGGTCCACTTCCAGCGCACCGGTTGAATCAACAATACGCGGATCATCCGGCACAAATGGCAGCGCCACCGGCTCGGAGCCTGCCGCGATAATGCACTGCTCGAATTGGATACTGCGGCTGTTTCCGTCGGCATCCGTGACCTTGATCGATGTCGCTGACTCAAACTCACCGACGCCATTGACGACACTGACCTTGCGTTGCTTGGCCAGTTGTACCAAGCCACCGGTTAATCGGCTGACGACACCCTGCTTCCAGCTATTGAGCTTGCCGGTATCAACCTGCGGCACACCAAAACTAATCCCGTGTGCGGCCATCGACTCGGCTTCATCAACAACCTTGGCGGCGTGCAGCAGTGCCTTGGACGGGATACAACCGACGTTCAGACAAACACCACCAAGAGATGACCAGCGCTCGATCAATGTCACCTGCATACCGAGATCGGCAGCCCGAAATGCCGCGGTGTAACCACCCGGTCCTGAACCCAGCACCAGCAACTGTGTTGTGTCGCTCATGGTATTGCCTCCATCAGACCATCCACATTGGCGAGGCACTGCCCGAGATAGGTTGTGAAGCGCACGGCCAATGCACCGTCGATAACACGATGATCGTAGGACAGCGACACCGGCAGCATCAGGCGTGGCACAAACTGCTCGCCATCCCAAACCGGCTGCATGCTGGAGCGAGACACACCAAGAATACCGACCTCGGGAGCATTGACGATTGGCGTAAACGCGGTTCCGCCGATGCCACCGAGACTGGAGATCGTAAACGTCGCACCTTGCATCTGGTTGGCTTTGAGTTTGCCATCGCGCGCCGCAGCCGACAGATCTGCCAGCGCTTCGGCCAATTCGTACACATCCTTCTTATCGGCGTCATGAATCACCGGGACGACCAGTCCGTCGTCGGTGTCAGCAGCAAAACCGATATGACAATAGTGTTTTTCAATCAACGCACTGCCATCTGATTTCAATGACGCATTCAGGCGGGGATACTCCGCCAAGGCCTGGACCACCGCCCGCATGATGAATGCCAACGGCGTTAACTTGACGCCGCGTTTGGCCGCTTTGTCCTTCAGCGATTTGCGTTTGGCATCCATGTCGGAGATGTCGGCCAAGTCGTGTTGCGTGACGTGCGGCAGATTAATCCAGCTGGCCTGTAGCCTCGGACCGGAGATTTTTTGAATCCGCGTAAGCGGCGCTTCGCTGATCTCACCGAACTTCGCAAAATCAACCTTCGGTAGTGCAGGCAATGCACCGCCACCGCTTGCGCCAGAACCCGAGGTTAATGCCTGTTTGACCCAGGATTTAACGTCCGGCGCCAGCACGCGCCCTTTGTGGCCCGTGCCTTTGACCCGAATCAAATCGACGCCTAGTTCGCGGGCCAGTTTACGTACCGATGGACTCGCATGCGCCCTAGAAAACCCGGCTTCGTCGATCGCTCCGTCGGTGGTGGTTTTTACTGCTGCAGGTGGCGCTGGCGCAGCCGCTGCCGGTTTTGAGGGCGCCGCCGGTGGCGACGGCGCACTAGCCGTTTTAGGCGCCTCAGCAGGTGGCGTCCCGGCGGTCGCATCCAGCGTGACGATTTCGCTACCAAGCCGGACCTTGTCGCCCTCGCTGACCAGAACCGCGCTAACCACACCAGCGTGCGTCGATGGCACATCCATCGAAGCTTTATCAGTCTCCAGCGTCACCAGCGGATCATCGACGTCGATCTCATCACCGACCGCAACAGCCACCTCAATAACGTCAACCTCATCGAAATCACCAATGTCGGGCACAGTCACTGTGACCGGACCCGCATTGGCAACCGGTTCTGGATCTGGCACAGGTACGGCTTCGATCTGTTGGGTCGTGCCCGACGGCTCCATTGGTGATGGCGCCTTGGTGGTAACGGTCGGCTCCAGCGCAGTCGCGGACGCTGCCGTGCGCACCCGCGCAATGACATCGCCCTCTTTAACGTTGTCACCGGTGTTAACGGTAATTTCAACAATCTCGCCTTCCACGGTCGACGGAACATCCATCGACGCCTTATCGGTCTCCAGCGTAATCAAGCCATCATCGACATCAACTGATTCGCCAGCGGATACGAGAATTTCAATAACTTCAACGGCATCAAAGTCGCCGATGTCCGGAACGGTAATTTCTACAACGTCACTCATTACAGTGTCACCGGATCATTCTTGTCGGGATCGATACCATACTTTTTGATGGCAGCGGCGACGGTATCGTTATCCAGCGCCCCGTCGTCCGCCAACGCTTTGAGCGCAGTGACGGCGATATAGCGTCGATCTACCTCAAAAAAGTCGCGCAATGCGGCGCGCGAATCGCTGCGACCAAAACCGTCGGTGCCCAGCGTCACGTAGCGCCCCGGCATCCAGCGCTGCACCTGATCCGGCACAATTTTCATATAGTCGGTGGCCGCAACGAACGGACCGGGCAAGCCGGACAGAGTTTGCTCAAGATAACTCTGGCGTGGTGTGTCATTTGGGTGTAGCTGGTTCCAGCGCTCCACCTCGAGACAATCGCGACGCAGCTCGTTGAAGCTGGTGACACTCCAGACATCGCACGGAATTTTAAAGTCGTCCTCGATCATCTGAGCCGCGGCGATCACCTCGCGCAGAATCGTGCCAGAACCAAGCAGCTGCGCCCGGACCTTACCGCGTCCGCCTTCACTGATCTGATACAGACCTTTGAGGATGCCGTCGGTCACCCCTTCCGGCATGCGCGGCTGCACGTAATTCTCGTTCATCGTCGTGATGTAATAGAAGACGTTTTCTTGCCGCACCATCATCCGTTGCAGCCCTTCATGAACAATCACTGCCAGCTCGTAGGCGTATGCCGGGTCATAGGCAACACAATTGGGCACTGTGGAGGCGAGCACGTGAGAATGACCATCTTGGTGCTGCAGGCCTTCACCGGCCAGCGTCGTGCGACCCGCAGTGCCACCGATCAGAAAACCCCGTGCCTGCATATCGCCGCCGGCCCAGATGAAATCGCCGATTCTCTGAAAACCGAACATCGAGTAGTAGATGTAGAACGGGATCATCGGCAGGCCATGACTGGAATAAGATGTTGCTGCCGCCAGCCAAGAGCAATACGCACCGCCCTCGTTGATTCCCTCTTCCAGAATTTGGCCTTCCTTGCTTTCCTTGTAAAACGCCAGTTGATCGGCGTCCTGCGGGGTGTAGAGCTGTCCCTTGGAGGAGTAAATGCCGATCTGGCGAAACATGCCCTCCATGCCAAACGTGCGCGCTTCATCTGGCACGATCGGCACAATGTTCTTGCCGATTTTTTTGTCCTTCACCAGCGCGGTGAGCATGCGCACCAACGCCATGGTCGTCGACTGTTCACGCTCTCCCGAACCTTCAATCTGCGACTTGAACGCCATCAGTGATGGCACTTCCAGCTTCGGCGCAGTACTGCGACGTTGCGGCAGCGAGCCGCCCAGTTTCGCGCGCCGCTCTCGCAGGTACTCCATCTCAATACTGTCTTCAGCCGGCTTGCAATACGGCACGTTGTCGATGTCTTTATCTGAGACAGGAATATTGAAGCGATCGCGTAGCTGTTTCAGCGCATCGACGTCGAGCTTCTTTTGTTGGTGTGTGGTGTTGGCACCTTCACCACCAAGTTGCCCAAGTCCGAAACCCTTGACCGTCTTGGCGAGAATAACGGTCGGCTGGCCGGTGTGCGCAACCGCCTTGGCGTAGGCAGCATGCACCTTCAACGGATCGTGACCACCGCGATTTAGTCGCCAGATTTCCTCATCCGATAGGTTGGCGACCATCGCTTTAAGCTCGGGGAATTTGCCAAAAAAGTGCTCACGTGTGTAGGCGCCGCCCTTGTTCTTATAGTTTTGATACTCGCCATCGATGGTCTCTTCCATAACCCGCCGCAGCAGACCCTCATTGTCTTTGGCAAGCAGTGGATCCCAACGTGAGCCCCAGACAACTTTGATTACATTCCAGCCCGCACCGCTAAACGCCGCTTCCAGTTCCTGGATGATCTTGCCATTACCGCGCACCGGCCCATCAAGGCGCTGCAGGTTGCAATTGATGACGAAGACCAGATTGTCCAGACCTTCGCGCACCGGCATCGTAATGGCACCCAACGACTCTGGTTCATCCGTTTCGCCGTCACCCATGAAACACCAGACCTTGCGATCGCTGGGCTCGAGAAACCCGCGGTTTTCCATGTAGCGCATGAAGCGCGCCTGGTAGATCGCCATCATGGGTCCCAGACCCATCGATACGGTCGGGAATTGCCAGAAGTCCGGCATCAGCCACGGATGCGGATACGACGACAAACCACCACCACCGACTTCCTGGCGGAATCGATCGAGCTGGTCGTCGCTCAAACGCCCTTCGAGGTACGCGCGTGAATAAATACCGGGTGACGAGTGTCCTTGCATGAAGACCAGGTCACCACCGTGGCTTTCAGAAGGGGCGCGCCAGAAGTGATTGAAGCCCACCTCATACAAAGTCGCGGACGAGGCGTAGGATGCGAGGTGCCCGCCGTATTCCGAATTTTTGCGGTTCGCCTGCACAACCATCGCCATTGCGTTCCAGCGCAGATAGGCCTCGATACGTCGTTCGATGGAGCGATCACCGGGGTACTCAGGCTGTTGACCGGTCGAAATGGTATTCAGGTAAGCCGTATTCGGGCTGTAAGGCAGATAAGCACCTGAGCGACGTGCAAAGTCGATCATCTGATCCAGCAAGAAATGCGCGCGTTCCGGCCCACCGTGCTTCAAGACGGAGTCAATCGACTCCAGCCATTCTCGTGTTTCAACCGGGTCCTGATCATCAAACCGATTGTGTGCCGTCATAGCTTGTCCCCTGCGCTTGCCTAGCTGGCTTTAACACCGAATTATATCGCAGCCCGTGCTATTGTGGCGCCATGGTCGACAAGAAACTGATGCCGCGCCTGCCCAAGCCGCTGCTGCGCTCTACACGCAAGCGTCCAACCAGCTCAGCGCTGAAGCGTTTTGACGTCGTGCTGATTCTGCATGGGCACA
This sequence comes from Pseudomonadota bacterium, assembly GCA_039187375.1. GTDB lineage: Bacteria > Pseudomonadota > Gammaproteobacteria > Steroidobacterales > Woeseiaceae > CALBPI01. The sequence continues at coordinate 1,686 of JBCCZN010000139.1, read as the reverse complement.
AATCACCGGACAAACTAACCCTGCCAGGCGCCAGCGCACTGGGTGATATGGCCAAACGTACCGACAACGCGGGGCAGGTTCGCGCCGCATTACCCGAGCATCCGTCAACAGTACTTGTCGCAGTCGAGCTGAAGTCGAACATGACATCGTTCGAGATTGACGAACAGCTTGGTGCTGCAGCGGCAACGCTCAAGTCACTGCATGCAGCTCAGATTGCGCTGGTTATCGATATCGAGTCGCTCGGCGATACGGCAGGTGCCGCACGACGGGCTGTGTTTGCGCTCACCGTGAGTCGTTTCGATCTGCCGTTTTTTGGCAAGCGCAAGCGGCGCGAGCCGAATATCGACATCACCGTGTTCGAACCGCGCAAGACCGACCTGCAGTCCACGCTGGCTAATGCGCGTGGCAATTGCATGGCACGCTGGCTCACCGCATTGCCACCCAACAAGCTCGATGCGACCGGCTATGCTGATTTGTGCGCGGCGCTGGCCAAACGGTATGGCTGGCAGTACAAATTTATCAGTGCGAGCATGCTTAAGCGGCGTGGTGCCGGTGCGTTCACCGCGGTGGCTCAGGGCAATGAGAATAACGATGCCGGCATCGTCTGTTTGAAATACCGCCCGAAACCGCAATCGCGTCATCGCAAACATGTCGGCCTGGTTGGTAAGGGCATTATTTTTGATACCGGCGGCACCAACCTAAAGCCGTTTGACGGCATGCTGAACATGCACATCGACATGGGCGGCAGCGCAGTAGCGGTTGGCAGTTTGTTAGCACTCGCCGAACAGAACATCGACATTAATTTGGACGTTTGGCTGGCAATCACCGAAAACCGTACAAGCGCCAGTGCATACAAATCTCAAGATGTCGTGACCGCGCTAAACGGTATGACGATCCAGACCATCCATACCGATGCCGAGGGTCGGATGGTGCTGGCAGACACACTGACGCTGGCCAGTCGCGAGAAACCCGATTGCATTCTCGATTTCGCGACGCTCACCGGTGCCTGCGTCAATGCCGTGACGACTCGCTATGCGGGTGTGTTCACCAATCGCGGGGCGCTGCATTCTTTGCTAACCCAAAATGGCATCGACAGCGGTGAGCGCGTCTGGCCGTTCCCGATCGGTGGCGAATTCCGTCGCATGCTGAAAAGCGACACCGCCGACATTCAACAATGCTCGCCAGGCGGTGGTGGCGATCATATTCTCGCTGCGACGTTTTTGAGTGAGTTTGTCGATGACAAAATTCCGTGGGTGCACATGGATCTGTCGGCGGTCGAACACAAAGGCGGGCTCGGTGCGGTGACGACGAGCATTACCGGGTTTGGTGTGCGCTACACCGTCGACCTCATCAATGAACATCTCGCCGAACTGGTGCGTGCGAAAAAATCATGAGCACATTTGCCATGCGCGAGCGATTTCGCGGCTTTCTTCCGGTTGTCGTTGATGTCGAGACCGGTGGCTTCAACGCCAATACCGATGCGCTGCTAGAGCTTGCCGCGGTGAGCATCGAGGCCAACGATGCCGGCTATATGTCGCGTGGCGAGACCTGGCGCTATCACATCAAACCGTTTCCAGGCGCTAATTTGGAACCCGCATCGCTGGCGGTGAACGGCATCGATCCAGACCATCCACTGCGCCCGGCGATCGATGAGCGCGACGCGTTACAAAGGCTGTTTCGTGAGGT
>JBCCZN010000138.1:0-7517 GCA_039187375.1 Pseudomonadota bacterium | reverse complement strand
GCCTGGTATTGAGCCTGGCCGGGGCCCAGCGCGGACTATCACTGTGCCAATCGCTGCTGCGCGCGCAGCTCGGTCATCGAGTCAACATGATGATCCTGAACAAAGCACAAACGCTGGATGTCGCGCAATTCGAAGATGCCGAGTTTTACGACAAATTGACACGGGCGCGACGCGATGCCTCTGCGCGCCCACTGGGCCTAGTCAATAAGACCTTCGCACTGATCCGAAACGCCGTATCCCTGATCGGCTATGCCGCGCTGCTCGTGCAGTTTTCGATTTGGGCGGTAGCGTTGTTGTTGTTAGCCGGAATTCCGTCGTTCATTGCAGAAACGCGCTTTTCCGGCGATGCGTTTCGCTTGTTTCGCTGGCGCTCGCCGGACTCGCGCATGCAGATGTACCTCGAAACCGTTCTGGCGCGCGAAGATCATGTGAAGGAGGTACGCCTGTTCGGCCTGGGTCCGATGTTCCTCAAGCGCTATCAGGAGATCTTCAAACGGCTGTTTGCCGAGGATCGCGCGCTCGCTATTCGTCGTGAAACCTGGGGTTTCGTGCTGGGAATAATCAGCATCGCCGCGCTCTACGGCACCTACGCATGGATTGTTACGGCAACGGTCGACGCCCGAATTACACTCGGTGCGATGACGATGTACCTGCTCGTCTTCCGTCAGGGTCAGGCGGCCGTATCGGCAAGTCTGGCATCGATATCAGGTATGTACGAAGACAACCTGTACCTGTCCACGCTATACGAATATCTGCAACAGCCAACAACGCGCACTGATGGTCACATGCGCGCCGGCGCCCTGCCCGGCGACGGACTACATATCGATGCCGTCAGTTTTACCTACCCCGGCACAACCCAGGCTGTATTACGCGATTTCTCGCTGCGGGTTCGACCGGGGGAGTCCCTGGCACTGGTCGGCGCGAACGGCGCGGGTAAAACCACGTTAATCAAATTATTGACCGGCCTGTACCCTCCGGATACCGGTCATATTCGTCTGGATGGTACCGACCTTGCCGACTGGGAACCGGCAGCGCTGCGCGCACGCTTCGGCGTCATCTTTCAGGATTTCGCCCGCTATCAACTGAGCGTTGGCGAGAACATCGGCACCGGTGATGTCGCGGCATTCGAGGCGCGTGAACGCTGGCATGCCGCTGCTCGGCTAGGGATGGCGTCCGACTTTATTGATCAACTGCGTGAGCAGTACGACACCCAGCTCGGTCGTTGGTTCGCTCAGGGTCAGGAACTGTCTGTCGGACAATGGCAGAAGATTGCGCTGTCCCGTGCATTCATGCGCACCGATGCCGATATCCTGATTCTGGACGAGCCGACGGCGGCCATGGACGCGGCCGCCGAGGCCGAGTTGTTTGAGCATTTTCGCGCCCGCACCGAAGACAAGATCACGATCCTGATCTCGCATCGATTCTCGACCGTTCGCCGCGCCAATCGCATCGTGGTACTGGAAGAGGGTCAGATCGTTGAGGAAGGCTCCCATGTCGAACTGATGTCTGCCAATGGACTGTATGCACGCCTGTTCACGCTGCAAGCCGAAGGCTATCGCTAACGCAGCAGTTGCGCAGTCGCTCTGCTACCCTACGACGCTTGTGTGTAGCGACGAAAGACCATGCCTCGACAACAACCGATCCATCGCCTTCTAATACTGGCCTTGTTGGCCGCGCTGCTGCCCGGTTGCGGCACACCGGACGCCGATGAGGCGATGCAAAGCGGTGCACCAGAACCAACTCTGACACCCCCGAAGACCGGGCTTTATCAGGCGACGATCAGCGTCCCTGGCGGTGACATACCCTTTCAGCTGGACATCAGTGACTCGCCGGCTGGCTTGCGTGCCATGATCATCAATGGCGATGAGCGTATCGCCGTGCCGGCAATCACGCTGAATGCCGATCGTGTGCAGTTGGCATTCCCTGCGTTCAACAACCGCATCGACGCGAAGGTCAGTGAGAATGGCCTGACCGGCACGCTCACCCTCGTCAAACGCTACGGCAAAACGCAGGTCATGCCCTTTAGCGCAAGCGCAGCACCGGCGATTGCACAGGCAGACGATGCGCAGATTAACGTCAGCGGTCGATGGGCGGTCGAGTTCGTCGATGAAGACGCCGAGCGCACACCGGCAATTGGTGAATTCTCACAAACCGGTGCGACGCTAACCGGCACGTTCCTGACAGAGACAGGCGACTACCGCTATCTCAATGGGCATGTGAGCGGTGATGAGCTGACGCTGTCGACATTCGATGGCGCACACGCATTTTTATTTCGGGCAACGCTGCGGGAAGACACGCTGAGCGGTCAGTTCTGGAGCGGCACCGAGTGGCTGGAAACCTGGTCCGGCAAACGTGATGACGCCGCGCAGCTGCGTGACATGCAGGCGCTGACCTACCTGAACCCGGGTTTTGAGCGACTCGAATTCACCTTTGACAATCAGTACGGTCAACCGGTTTCGCTAGCGGATTCGCGCTACGAGGGTAAAGTCGTGATCGTCACGCTGGTCGGCACCTGGTGCCCGAATTGCCACGACGAGACGCAGGTGATGCGCGAGCTCTACGATCGCTACCACGCAGACGGGCTGGAAATCATCGCGCTGATGTACGAACACCTGGAAGACGAGCAGGCCGCTTGGCAGCAAGTCGAGTACTTCCGCGACAAGTTCGCCTTGCAATACGACACGCTGCTCGCCGGCATTTCGGACAAGGCGCTCGCGGCTGAAACACTGCCCGCACTCAACCATATACTTGCATTCCCAACTGCGATCTTCATTGATCGCAATGGTGCGGTACGCGATATCCACACCGGCTTCAGCGGTCCCGGCACAGGTGAGCACTACACCGAACTGGTGGCGACGATTGACGCCAAGATTCAGCAACTACTGGCCGAACCCGCTGGTCCAAGCAACGACACCGTCGCAGCCATCACAGGAGCACCTTGAACATGCCGTCTTTTGATGTGGTTTCCGAGGTGGATCAGCACGAGCTGACCAATGCTGTGGATCAGGCTAATCGGGAAGTGTCGACTCGCTTCGATTTCAAGGATACCGGTGCGACCTTTACGCTCGAAGGGCAGCAAATACAGCTCAAGGCACAGGTTGAATTCCAGCTGCAGCAGATGCTCGACATACTGCGTGCTAAGCTGGCCAAGCGTGAAATAGACATTGCTTGCCTGGACGTTCAAGACCCGGTGACCAGCGGCCAGGAAGCGCGTCAAACTGCGATTGTGCGACAAGGCATTGATACCGCGCTGGCACGCAAGATCGTCAAGCTGATCAAAGAAGCCAAACTCAAGGTACAGGCTGCGATCCAAGGCGAACAGGTTCGAGTCACCGGCAAAAAACGTGATGACCTGCAGACGGTTATCGCACTGTTGCGCAAGGCCGACATCGACCTGCCGCTGCAATATCAAAATTTCCGCGACTGAGTAGAATCGATGTCACGTCAACCACTGAGCAGAAGAGAGATTGTCTTTGCCGACAAGGACCAGCCGCTTCGCAAGGATGTACGCGTGCTTGGCGGGATGGTTGGTGAGCTGCTGCGTGAGCAGTGCGGCGATGCCTTTTTCGAGCGGGTGGAGTCGACCCGCAGAATGGCAATCGACCGACGCGAGGGTGAGGTGGAAGCCGAGACACTCGCCGCACATGTCACCGGAATGGACGCGGCCAGTGCACAAAATTTCACGCGCGCGTTCTCAACGTATTTCCAGTTGGTTAACACCGCCGAGAAGGTGCACCGTATTCGCCGCCGACGCGAGTACATGCGCGAGAGCGACGGCCATCAGCCGCATGGCGTGCGCGAGATGTTGTCGCAATGCAAGCAAGCCGGTATTGCTGTTGCCGACATTCTTGACACACTTGCAGACACTCTGATCGAACCGGTTTTTACCGCCCATCCGACTGAACCGACGCGCCGTACCATTCTGCGCAAAGAGCAGCTGATCGTGCGCAAGCTGGTCGATATGCTCGATTCCAGTATGCCGCCGCAAGAACGTAACGCCGCACTGGCGGTGATTCGTGCCGAGGTGACCTCCGGTTGGCAAACGGACGAGCACCCCAGTGACAGTATGACCGTTGCCGACGAACTGGAACATGTCGTATTTTTCCTCACCGATGTGCTCTATCGCGTCATCCCGCCGTTTTATGAAAACCTGGTAGAAGCGTTGGCAGAGGTTTACGACGAGTCAGTTAGCAGTGCTGCGCTGTCGACGATCATACGCTTCGCATCCTGGGTTGGCGGCGACATGGATGGCAATCCAAATGTGGGTTCGAAGACCATTCGCAATACCCTGACGCGCCAGCGTAATCTGGTGCTGGACCTGTATTTCCGCGAATGCGCAACGGTCGCCGGTAAGTTGAGTCAATGTCGTGATCGGGTCGAGGTGGATAGCAAGGTCGATGCACGCATCGATATGTATCGCGAGCATTTCAGTAAAGCCTGGGGCGATATACCGAATCGCCACCGGGACATGCCCTATCGGGTTTTCCTGAAACTCATTCAGGCGCGCTTGCAAGCCACCTACGACGAGGAAGCGTTTCCGTATGAATCTCCGGAGGAATTTGCCGGAGACATTAGCCTGATCGCCGATAGTCTGGCCGCCAACAAAGGTACCCACGCGGGACTGTTTGCAGTACGTCGTCTGCAGCAGCGTATCGCCTGTTTCGGCTTTCATATGGCGACACTGGATATCCGCCAGGATTCACTTGTGCATCGCGAGGTCATCGGCAAGTGTCTCGGTGACTCGGACTGGATGCAGCGCTCGGCGGATGACCGGCTGGAGCGAATCTGTGCAGCACTGGTGTCGCGAGAATCGCCACTGGAAGTCCAGGACACAACAGTCCGTCGAACGCTGTCAGTGTTCAAGACCATTGGGTTTTGCCGTCGCAAATACGGCAAGCGATCGATCGGCCCCTACATTATCAGCATGACCCAGGGCGCCGACGATGTGGTGTCGGTGCTGCTGTTGGCACAGTGGGCCGAGCTGGGCAACCGACGAGGGGAAATACCGCTGGACATCGCACCGCTACTTGAGACCGTCGATGATCTGGAGAGCGGTCCGGCGATCATGACCGAACTACTCGACAACGACGTCTACCGGGCGCATCTGAAACGTCGTGACAACCGCCAGACAATCATGGTCGGCTATTCCGACAGCAACAAGGACTCGGGAATCGCTTCGGCGCGCTGGGCCTTGCATCAGGCCCAGGCCAAACTGCTGGACGTATTAGCGTCCAAGGATGTCGAGTTGACGCTGTTTCATGGCCGCGGCGGTACTGTTAGTCGTGGCGGCAGCAAAATGCATGACGCCGTGCACGGTGCGCCTGCGGGCACGGTGCAAGGTCGCATGCGCGTCACCGAACAGGGCGAGATCATCAACGAGAAGTTTGGTCTTCGCGGCATCGCATTGCGCACGCTCGAACAGTCCGCCGCCTCGGTTGCCGGCGCATCGCTGCTGCCCAGAAATGACACGCGCAGACCCGAATGGATAGAGATGATGTCGTTTATGGCCAATGCCAGCCGACGCCATTACCAGGACTTGACGCGCCACAGCGAAGGCTTCTTCCAATATTTTCGCACCGCCACGCCGATTGATGTCATCGAAAGAATGCGTATCGGTTCGCGTCCTGCCTCGCGTCGTCAGCAGAAGGGTATCGACGATTTGCGCGCCATCCCCTGGGTTTTTTCCTGGACCCAGAGCCGCTTCATTTTGCCAGGCTGGTTTGGCTTCGGCACCGGCCTGGCGCAAGCGGTCGATAAGTTTGGCGAAGACGCGTTCGCCGAAATGTTCGAGCACTGGTATTTCGTGCGCGCTCTGCTTGCGGACGCCGAAATGGTGTTGGCCAAGTCCGATCTGGATATCGCCGTGCGTTACTCGCGGTTGGCGGGCGATCTGCATGAGCAGTTCTTCCCGCGCATCCAACAGGAATTCGATCTCACCGTTGATCTGATCTTGAAACTCAAAGGCATGCAGCACTTGCTCGATGGCGACCCGACACTGCAGCGCACGATTCTGCTGCGCAATCCGTACATCGACCCGATGAGTCTGTTGCAAATCGATTTGTTGCAACGCTGGCGGGCAGGCGGGCGCGACGATGACGAACTGCTCGGCGCCTTGCTGGCTAGCGTCAACGGCATCGCGCAAGGTCTGCAAAACACCGGCTGATGAGCCAACCCGCTGCTGCCTCACTGCTCAGCGAACGTCGTCTGGCGTTTGCGCTTCTGCTCGGCGCTGTCGCCTGCCTGGGCATGGGTCAAACCGTGACCTTCGCGATCCTCCCGCCAATCGGTCGCGAGATGGGACTCGGCGAACAACAGGTCGGCCTGATTTTCTCCGTGTCGGCGCTGATGTGGGTCCTGTCGAGTGCGTTTTGGGGTCGCCTCAGTGACCGATGGGGCAGAAAGCCGGTCATTTTGATCGGCACACTGGGCTATATCGTCTCCACCACCTGTCTGATTTTGTCGATCAACGCCGGACTGTCTGGTGCGGTCAGCCTGACCGTCGCGTATGTTCTGATGGTTGCAACACGCAGCATCTACGGTTTGATCGGTCCGGGCATCCGTGTCGCCTCACAGGCGTACATTGTCGATCGCACCACGCGTGAGGATCGTACGGTTGCGATCGCAGGGATGGCCGCCGCGTTTGGGCTTGGCAACGTCATCGGGCCGGGACTGGGCGCCGCAGCCAGTATTTTTGGCCTGCTCGCGCCGTTGTGGATGATCGTGACTCTCATTGTCTGCGTTGGCGTGGCAACGCTTTTATTCCTGCCTGAAAACTCAAGACCAGGCACCCGGTCCAACGATGTCAGACTACCGTTTCTCGATCCGCGAATTCGCGGCTACATCCTGTTTGGCCTGGCGGTCAGTTTCGTCGTCGCCACGCCGCTGCAAACAGCCGCATTTTTCTTCATCGATACGCTGGGATTCAATGCCAACGACGCCGCGCAGTTCGTTGGCGTCGGCCTGTCTGCGGCGGCGATGGCGGCTTTGTTCTCGCAATTGGTCATTGTGCAACGACTGCGTCCGCCACCTTTTGTGATGATGAGCGCCGGTGCTGCAATCTTGCTGCTGGCACAGTTGATGATGGCGCTGAGCACTCATTTTGCCACGATGGCGTTCGCTTTGATGCTCAACGGACTGGGCGCCGGGATGGCACTGCCGGGTTACACGGCTGGTGCGTCACTGGCGGTGAGCAATGACGAACAGGGTGCGATTGCCGGCATCTCCGGTGCGGTCACCGCCGGCGGCTTTTGCCTGGTCCCGTTCATTAACCTGACGCTATACCAATGGTCACCGTCGGCACCTTACTTTTTTGATGTCGGATTGATGGCCTTGGCACTGGTATTCGCATTTGCGTTCCGCCGTCGTGCAATGAGCTCAGATCAATAGTGCCGGTGCGGCGAAACGCCCGATCACCCACACTACGGCAATCGCGATTAGATTCAGCCAGATTCCGGCTCGAACCATGTCGCGAATGGCGATTTGACCGGTCGAAAAGACAATCGCATTCGGTGCTGTCG
>JBCCZN010000137.1:0-7546 GCA_039187375.1 Pseudomonadota bacterium | reverse complement strand
GCTCTTCCGATCTCGACGAGTCTGACCTCGGTGAGCTGATCGAGATGGTCGACGCTGGCCACGTCGGCCGCAAGGCAGGTAAAGGGTTTTACGAATGGGTCGACGGCAAAGCGATCAAACCAGCGCAAACCGATGCGCCTGCACTGCCTGACAACGTGACAGATCGGCTGATCCTGCCGATGGTGCGCGAGGCGATCCTGTGCCTGCATGAGGGCATTGTTGCGAGTGAAGATTTGCTGGATGCGGGCATTATTTTCGGCACCGGATTTGCGCCTTTCCGGGGCGGACCGTTGCGCTACGCGCGTGAACGTGGCATCTCGGATGTCGCGGCGGCGCTAACCGAACTCAAGTCACAACTTGGAGATCGATTTGCGTTACCGGAAGCCGCTTGGGCCAGTTTCGTTGCCGCCGACGTGTGACCGGGTGCGCAATTGTTGGTGACATAAACTGGTAATATCGACCCCACAAATGGACGGCGACCGCTATCGGATCGCGGCCGGAAGATCGGCATAGGATGAGCAGTACAACACTAACAATCGAAGATCTGCGTCGGTTTTCACCACTGGACGGGCTGAAAACGGAAAACCTGTCAGCGTTGGCACGCAAGACTAAGCTGCGCGTGCTGGAGCCGTCTCAGTTGCTTTTTCGAGAGGGAGACACCGAGAAGCGCACCTTCTATTTGGTCTCCGGCACGCTTGATCTATTGGTCGGCAGTAATGTGGAAGACACGATCAAAGCCGGTGGATCGCGCGCCAGAACACCGCTGTCACCGACGCTGCCCAGACGTCATACCGCACGCGCCGCCGACAAGGTGACCTACTTGTCCATCGACAGTGATCTGCTCGACGTGATGCTCACCTGGGACCAGACCGGTTCCTATGAGGTCAGCGATTTACGCAACGGTCTGGGCGTCTCCGATGACTGGATGACGACGCTGCTGCAAAGCAAGGCATTCCACAAGATTCCGCCCGCCAATATTCAGGCCATTTTCATGCGCATGCAACAGGTGAACTATCGCGAAGGCGATCAGATCATCAAACAAGGCGCTGACGGTGATTTTTTCTATGTCCTGACCAGCGGCAGCGCAGTGGTCACCCGCGAAACACCACTGAACGAAGAAGGCATTCGACTGGCGGAGCTCACCGTCGGCGATACCTTCGGTGAGGAAGCGCTGATCGCCGAATCCAAGCGCAATGCGACGGTGACCATGTCCAGCGATGGCTCGGCAATGCGTCTGGGCAAGGATGACTTCAGAACCCTGTTGAACGAGCCAATGCTTGACTGGGTCGATCTGGCGCAGGCGGAGCAGATTGTGGCCGATGGCGGCGTCTGGCTTGATGTGCGGCTACCGAGCGAATACCAGTCGTTTCATATGCCGGATTCGATCAATATGCCCCTGTATTTTATTCGCCTCAAGCTGGCGACACTGGATAGCAAAACGCCTTACGTCGTTTGTTGCGACACCGGGCGACGCAGCTCAGCCGGTGCCTACATCATGAATGAACGGGGTTTTCGCACGTTTGTGCTGCAAGGCGGTCTGTCACAGCACTAGTGCACTGCTTACATCGTGTGGGTAATTTTCTCGCCACCCAACGCACCGGCCAGGTAGTTTTCGATCTTCTTCTGCGTATTGCCCTGATCCTGCTCGGAAAATTGCACACCGATACCGGCCGTACGCTGCCCTTGTGCCCCTTTTGGGGTCATCCAGACAACCTTGCCAGCCACCGGCAGTTTCTCATCCTCACCCATGAGGCTGAGCAGCATGAACACCTCATCACCCAGCCGATATGAGCTATTGGTTGGAATAAACAAGCCGCCATTGCGGATGTAGGGCATATAAGCAAGGTACAGCGCACTCTTATCCTTGATGGTCAGGGTCAATAATCCGGGTTTGGTCATGTCAGCTTCAAGTCCTGCATGGACTTCGCTCAGTGACTGAACTGGTGCGTCGCCTGATAAACACCGCGAAAGCGCTTTGCCCAGGGCTGTACCAGATTGTCTAGCGAAAGATCCTTGTTGATGGCAGCATCGCCGCGTGCAACGGCTGCCTGTACCGAGTCTAGATAACAAAAGGCATCTCGACTGTCTACGTTCGTTACGTCAAATTCCGACCTGTTTCGCATTTGTGGCTGGACAGTTGTGCGCGCCACCGCTTCTGCACAAAACCGCAGAGTCATGAGCACCGACTGATAATCGAGTTTCCGCCAGCCGGCAGCGGTAGCCAATGCATTGCGCCCACCGTCCCACAGTGCCTGCAAATCCGTGCGAATCTGCCGCAATGAGGCCAACAAATCAGAGCGCAGGATTGCCTGCGCCGCCAATGGCGCACCATAAGCCAAATCCAATGCCTCGGTGGCGTCCTGCATCAATATGCCCTGCGCGCATAGCCACTCCAGCGTCGCTGGAATGGGCGGCGGCACCACCGGCAGTACACCGGTTCGAGACAGGATCGTCGCGGGCAACCGATTCAGATCATCGGCAACCAGGATAATCAACGCATCCCCTGGCGGCTCTTCCAGTGTCTTCAGCAAACTGTTGGCTGCGGCCAGTGTCATCTTGTCAGCCGGCTCGATCACCGCAATTTTGCGGCCGCCGCCGTGACTGCTGAGCGACATGTCGCCGCTAAGCTCGCGAATTTGGTCGACGCTGAGCTGTTTCTTGCCTTCAGCGATCGACAAATGACGAAAATCGGCGCTGCTCTGAGCCAATCCCAACAGCGATGTCGAGACGGGGGTTCGCCCCAGAGCCGCTTGCGCCAGCCAGCTTGCCAACTCCCGCTTGCCACTGCCCGCGGCACCGGCAAATAACACAGCATGAGCGAGTTGATTACGACGGATTTGTTCCATCAAGCGGTTTTGCAGTGGCTCAAGCCAGAACAGATTCATTTCAGCCATGCGGACACCCGTTTTTCCAGCGCTTGGCGAACGCTCTCGATGCTGCCCTGGGTATCGATTAGCTCGAATCGCTCGGGTTCCGCCTGTGCCAGCGCCTGATAGCCTTGCCAAACGCGATCGAAAAACCCATCGCCTGCCGTCTCGATGCGATCCGGTGTGCCATCGCGGTTTGCCAAACGCGTGGCCGCAACCTGCGCCGGCGCATGTAACAGCAGCGTTTTGTCAGGCCAGCGCTCCGCGTGCACCCATTCCGCCATATCGCGAATTCGCGATAGAGACTCGCCACGACCATAGCCTTGATAGGCAATAGTGGCGTCGGTAAATCGATCGCACAACACCCACCGCCCCGCTGCCAAAGCCGGTTCGATCACCGCAGTTATGTGCTGAGAACGCGCAGCAAACATCAGCATCAACTCCGTCGCATCGGTCAGTGATTCATCGTAATGACCCAGCACAATATTGCGCAATTGTTCGGCCACTGGCGTACCACCGGGCTCTCGCGTAATCAGGCAGTCGATATCATGCTGCTGCAAAATCTCGTCAAGCAATCGGATAGAGGTCGATTTGCCGACGCCTTCCAGCCCTTCGAAACTGATAAATTGCGCTGGAGGACCTGTGCTCATCGTTGCCTCAACCGTTTGAGATATTCGGCGACGGCTCGCTCGTGTTCTTCCCGCGTGTCACTGAATACGTGACGGCCATCGTCATTGCCACTGGCGACGAAAAACAAGGCTGTTCCTGCCGCAGGCTTGGCTACTGCGTGCAATGCGTCAATCCCCGGGGATGCGATCGGCGTGGGTGGCAACCCGTCGATGCGGTAGGTGTTAAAGGCAGTGGTTGTATTCAGGTCTTTACGCCGAATGTCACCATCGTAGTTTTGACCGATGCCGTAAATCACCGTCGGGTCAGTTTGCAACCGCATCGACTGTTGCAGCCTGCGTGTGAATACGCCGGCAATGTGCGGCCGCTCGTCCCTCACACCGGATTCCTTTTCTACAATAGAGGCGAGAATCAGCATCTCGTAAGGCGATGCGAGTGGTAGTGTGAGCTCGCGCTCGGACCAACTTTGCGCCAGCGTCTGCTGCATTCTCCCGACCGTGAGCCGCAAGAGTTCGGTTGCCGATGTGCCTGCTGCAAATTGGTAGGTATCGGGATAAAGCCAGCCTTCTGCCGAAGAGTGGGACAGATTCAGATGTTCGGCGAGCGCCGACAGCGCTGCGGCATTCAAAAAAGCAGTCCCGTCGCGCCTGGTTTGTACGCTAACCGGTAGATCCTGAATCAGATCGTCATGCGCTTGTACGGCTTGCACCATTTGAGCTGCACTCCAACCCTCTATCAGCGTAATTTTCTCAAGCTCAACACGTCCCTCGCGTAATAGCTGAGTCGCATCGCGCACACTGATACCCGGCTCCAGTGCGTAACGGCCTGCCTGAATATCCGCAAGCGCCGGATCCAGGCGTACCGCCAGGCGCAGCCACAGATCATTGACGAGTAATCCCTCTTGTTGCCAACGTTTGGCGACGGCATTCAATGTATCCCCATTGCGCACGGTGAATGAATAACCGGATGCTACCTTTAACGGTGAATCCAGTTGATATTGCATCCAACGCCAGCCGCCGTACGCGCCGACCGGTACTGCCACGCAGAGCAGACATGCGATCAACAACCCGCGCTTCATGCTACCGACCGATATATGACAGGAGCGCGAGTGATCAGGTCACGCGTGGCGTCACTGGGTGCCGGCATCGGCCTGCCCTCGAAGTCGTCGACGACCACGATGCCGCGAACCGCATTGGTAAGCAACAGCTCCGAGGCGCGTTGCAGATCGTCTTGAGTGAGCGTGCGCACGTTGACTGACGCGCATTCGCAAACCCATTCACGCATGACACCGTCCACACCACATTGCGATGTGTCCGGGGTGACGAGTTGATTGTCGATGCGGGCAAACACATTGCTCATGATACCGCAGACAATGTGACCATCTGCATCACACATCATGGCCTCGTAACACGCGTCAGCAGCAGCCTGACGCGCTAAAACCTGTGGCAGCCGGTTCAGGTGCTTAATACCAGCCAACAATGGTTGTGTCGGTAGCGGCACGTCTGAGATCGTGACAGAAATCCGTTCCGGTGCTGCCGGCAAATTGCCGTGCGACAGCACAAGATTGGGCACAGTCGTCTGCGGCGGCGCGTAACCGCGCGTACCGCTACCGCGCGTCAGGATCAGCTTGATCCAATCCGCATCGCGGTGGTGCCGGGCGTACAGGCTCAATTCGCTTCGGATGGATGCCAGATCGACCGCAACGATGGCCAGTCTCTCGATGCCACGCGACAATCGTCGTAAGTGGGCGTCAATGAGTGGCAGCTCACCCTGCTGACAACGCAGCGTCTCGAACAGTCCGTCGCCATAGTGCAGACCGCGATCGGTGCTGGCGACTTCCGCATTACCGGTCAGGACACGCATGCGTTCTGAATCGCGTTATGCAGTGCAGCCGCTTTGGCCGCGCACTCATCATATTCTCGCTGCGGATCCGAGTCGGCGACGATGCCGGCGCCAGCACTTAGCGTGAGCTTTTGATGGTCCACTACCAATGTGCGGATCAAGATATTTAAATCCATCCGGCCATCGCAGGTCAGGTATCCGAGCGACCCGGTGTAGGCGCCCCGTGGTCGTTGTTCCAGTTCATCAATTATTTGCATACAACGAATTTTTGGGCATCCGGTAATGGTACCCCCTGGGAATAGCGCCTCGATCACCGCACCAGGCCCCACCGAGTCACGCAACGTGCCACGGATATTCGACACGATGTGATGCACCCGCTCGTAGGTTTCGATGGTCATAGCTTCATCAACGCGGACTGTGCCGGCTACACACAACCGGCCCAGATCATTGCGTTCTAGATCCACCAGCATCACGTGTTCTGCCTGCTCTTTTTGATTGCTGCGCAGTTCGTCGATCATTCGCTTATCGGCGGCTTGGTGGTGCAGGCGCGGTCGGGTACCGGCAATCGGTCGGGTCGATATGTCACGACCGGTCACGGCGACCAATCGCTCCGGCGAAGAGGACACAATATCGAATTGATCGAAACGGGCAAGTGCGGCAAACGGCGCGGGATTGGCGCTGCAAAGTGATTCGAACAGCGCCGGTGCAAAATCACGCTGCGCTGGAGCATGCCACTGTCGAGCAAGATTGACCTGATAGACCTCCCCTGCCGCAATGTATTCACGCGCTCTCGAGACGGCATCCCGGTAATCGATGCCAAGATTTTCCACGGGGGTGATCCGCGCATCGATCTTCGGATAAGGCAGGCGTCGAACCAGATCGATATCCCGGCGCAGGCCCTCCAAATCCAGCAGCGAATCTGATTCTGCTGCCACCTCGCAGACACCGCGCCGATCCAGGCTGATGACGCGTTGCACTCGTTTTGCGATCGCCACCGGGTGGGTGTTTGCATGTCGAAGGGTAACGGTCGGTTCGATTTGGCCCGCAAGTTCATAGCCGAGAAACAGCAGCCATCCACCATTAATCGCGGTGGCTTCAGATGTCGGTGATGTTCGTGATCCGACGGCACTCACCCAATGATCCAGTGCGGCGCAAAAATGTTGATCTGGCGGGACGTCGGGCGCGGCCCCGTCGGCGGCCAGTACGAACTTTCCCGCACGTAGTGTCAGCGTCAGCTGTCCCGCTGGCTGGCTAAACAACATCGCCCTGCCGGGCTCGTTACCGCCACCGAGGGTGGTGAGATAGCCCGGATATCGCTGTGGCAATAAGCAACACAGACGACGAAGATCGTCCCGGCTGACGTCCGTTAACTGCGCTTGAATACCAGTGTGCCGTTGGTGCCGCCGAAGCCGAACGAATTGGAGGCAGTGGTCGTGAGGTTGGTCTCACGCGCGGAGTTCGGCACATAGTCGAGATCACAGTCCGGATCCGCCTCATCCAGATTAATTGTCGGAGGAATGATCTGATCGCGTAGCGCCAGTACCGAAAAAATGGCCTCCACGGCACCCGCAGCGCCGAGCAAGTGCCCGGTAGACGATTTGGTACCGCTCACGGCGAGCGAGTGTGCTGCGTCCCCAAATGCGCGTTTGATCGCCTTGGTCTCCGCAACATCGCCGGCGAGCGTTGAGGTTGCGTGGGCATTTAGATAATCCAGATCCGCTGGGTCGAGGCTAGCATCCGCCAGCGCGTTCAGCATGCTGTGCATCGCACCCGCACCGTCCTCTGGTGGTGAGGTGATGTGATACGCGTCACCACTCATACCAAAACCGATGACCTCAGCATAGATATTGGCGCCACGGGTCACCGCCTTATCCCACGACTCCAGCATCAAACAGCCCGCACCGTCCCCCAGCACAAACCCATCCCGGTCTTTGTCGAATGGCCGGCTGGCGCGTTGCGGATCATCGTTACGGGTGGATAACGCACGCGCGGAACAAAAACCACCGAGCCCCATCGGCGTCGTTGCATACTCCGCACCCCCTGCCAATACCGCGTCGGCGTCGCCATACGCAATGGTGCGCGCTGCCAGTCCAATGGAATGCGTCGACGTGGTGCAGGCTGTGACCACCGACAGATTGGGGCCGGTCAGGCCATGCATGATGCTCACCTGTCCCGAGATCATATTGATGATGCTACCCGGTACAAAAAAG
>JBCCZN010000136.1:0-7551 GCA_039187375.1 Pseudomonadota bacterium | reverse complement strand
GGCCCGATGACCCGCACGGTCGGTGATGCTGCGCTGATGTTTAGTGCGATTGTGGGTCAGGACCCGGCTGATCCTTGGTCAATCGCATTGCCCGCCGATGCACAACAACAAGGGTTGGTGCCCGTGAGCGTCGACGGATTAAGGCTTGGCGTAGTACGTCGACATTTTTTTGCCGGCGATGCCAACGTCATTGGCGTTGTGGATCAAGCGATTGAACAGTTGGTGGCGAAGGGCGCTACAACCGTTGCGCTCGATGTCCCAGACATTGAGGCGGCTTATGCTGCCTGTCGGCGCGTGTTTCTGGAGGCCGGTGCGCTGCACGCCGATGCGCTGCAGGCTCGCCCCGATGACTTCAGTAACCCGCTTCGGCAGAAGCTTATTGCGGCGACCCAGATTAGCGGGCAAGACTACGCTCGCGACCAGGACTATCGTCACGCGTTTCGCACGCGTATGGATCAGTTGCTGGATCAGTGCGACGTGTTGGTTACACCGACCGCCTGTGTCCCGACGCCCGAAATTGACTCGCTAGGTGAGGCATTTTTCAGCGGTTCGCCGCGCAACACCAACATCTCCGACTTCACGGGGCAGCCGTCTATCAGCGTACCTTGCGGTTTCGACCACAACGCAATGCCTGTTGGCATCATGCTGACGGGTCGTCGATTCAGCGATTGGCGCTTGCTGTCGCAGGCCAGAGCGATCGAGGGCGTGTTAGGCGTGTTTGATCAGCCGCCGGGTTATTGAAGAAGCAAGCGCGCGCTTACTGAGTCAACTGAGGTGGCTCGTTAGATGCGAATAGCGCCTGTTTGCGATAGGCAGAGGGCGTCAACCCGGTTTGTGCTTTGAACGCCCGATTAAAAGGGCCGATCGATCCAAACCCGGATTCCAGTGCGATGGTCAAGATGGGTGTCTTGACGGCCTGGGTATCCGCCAGTCGGGACTTGGCATGTTGCAACCGATAGTGATTCACCAATTGGTTGAAATTTCGGTGGCCAAGTTCATCGACGATCCACTGGCTGACACGGTACTCAGGCTGATCCAGCGCACCGGCTAAATCGCTAACCCGCAACTCCGGATTCAAATAGGGCCGCTGCGTCTGCAGGTAGTCGCGTAATTCAAGCGCTTCGGCAGAGACAATGCGAGCACCCGCGCTGCGCCTCCGGCCAGACAGAGGATGTTGTAACCGAAATCGCCAGGCTAGTGTGGCGCCGACTAGCGCAATGCTTGCCAGAGTACATTGAATGAGAACCTGCCATGGCAAGAGTGCGGGGATGTTCGCGAACAAAGATACCGCGATGATCGAGCCAAATGCGACACGGAATGTACGCCGAAAACGCTTTTCGGTCTCGCTTCGGGTGCCGCCCTCTATCGACTCGATCAACGGCAGCGCCAACATCACCGAGCCGAGGAGTCTCTGAATTTGCTCTGTGTAGGCAAAGACGCTACCTGGCGTCGGGCCAGAAGGTCCGATGTGCAGCGTGAAACAGGACACGAACAAGGCCAGAACCAGCATTTCCGGCCACCACTCATTGGCTGCGCGGTGGCGAAATAGCGTTCGGGCATACAGCCAAGAAAAACCGCAGGTCACTAGCGACATGATTTGCAGCGCCTCGCTCAGTGTTGGCGATGACGTGCCTACAACCGGCCTCAACATAAACGCAAGAACCGAGATTGAGAACATCGCCCAATAGACCGTGATGGGCTCAGGAAACCGATTTTCGGTGTTCAAGAGCGGTGCACTCGCGCTCATGGGGTGTGCTCCATGCAGTATTTGGAATAAAAGCTGGCCGATTTGCCAATCGGCGAGCTTTGGGCGGATCTGAAGCTGAACATGCTGGTCTGGTTAATCACGGATTGTGAACATGTTTGACACTACTGCCGCACATCAATTCAGTCAATTGACCCTTAGGCGCTCGGCCCAGGCCTGGTTTTTTGTGGCCATGTTGGGTCAATTGGGTTTCATTACGTTTATTGCCTTGTATTACGGTGCACGGACTATCTCAGGTGATTTCGAGAGTTGGAATGATAAGCCATTAATTAACGGATATATTTCTGGTGATATGGCTGGCAATGTCATGTTTATTTTGCATGCGTTGCTGGCGATGGTCGTGACCGCTGGTGGGCTAATGCAGTTGATCCCATGGTTACGCAACAATGCCAAAACACTGCACCGAATCACCGGGCGTCTGTTCTTTGTGATCTCGATTTTCCTGTCGGTCGGCGGGGTCTGGCTGGTGTGGGTGAGAGGCACCCGTTTGTCGACTGCCGGTGGCGTCTCTGGAACGCTCAATGCAGCGTTGATTTTGTGGTTTTGTATCGCTGCATGGTGGCACGCGCGCGGCCGGCGGTTTGTGGCGCACCGACGTTATGCGCTGCGGGCGTTCATGGTGGTCAATGGCGTGTGGTTCCTGCGAATCGGAATCATGGCTTGGGTCATCGTCAACCAAGGCGGGCGCGGTATGACTGCGACAATGGATGGCCCAGCCGACATAGTGCTGATGTTTGGAAGCTACCTGATCCCTTTGGCTTTGACTGAGCTGTATCTGCGCTGCCAGAACAGTCGTAGGGCAGTTGTCACGTTCGGCGCTGCAGTTGTGATTGGAATCAGCACACTGGTCACGGCGATTGGCGTGTTTGGGACCATCATGTTGATGTGGCGGCCTCACCTCTAGCGGCGCGGTTGCGACGGTCTGTTTGCAGCGAAGTAGTTGCAACATGATGCAAAGTGTATATTGTATACAATATGCACATTGCCAAAGACAATATCGGAGACACCGTGGCTCATGCTGTTCGAAATCTCATTGTCGACGGCAGTCTTCGCGATGGGGCGCGGATTAACGAGGTGTCCTTGTCCGAGGAGCTCGGTATCAGTCGCACGCCGCTGCGGGACGGGCTGACGCAATTGGTAGGGGATGGCATCGTCTATAAAGCACCGAAGCGCGGATTTTTCGTAGCGCCGATGACTTTGGATGAATTCAATGAAATCTACGATATCCGTCCCATTCTGGACCCAGAAGCGCTGCGGATGGCTGGCGTACCTAATCAGAGCAATATCGAAAAGCTCCGCAAGCTAAATCGCCGAATGCGTGACGCGAAGACTGCTTCAAAAGCGATTGACCTTGATAACCAATGGCACCTCTCGCTGCTGGAGCAGTGTCCGAACTCAATTCTCGTGGACTTGATTCGAAATTTAATGGGGCGAACCAGGCGCTACGAATACGCATTGTTCCGTGAGACAACCCATGTCTGGATTGCCGGTGATGAACACGATCAAATTCTGGACGCATTGGCTGATGCGCAGCTTAGACGTGCTTGTCAGATGTTACGGCAGAACATGCGAACGGGTGCTGAACCGATACGCGAGTGGCTCAGAGCACGCGTGAGTGCTTGAGCGCAGTGTTACGGACGCAAAAAACACAATAAAGAACGGTGGAAAGAGATGAAAAATTGGCTATTTAACCGGATCTTCGTAGCAGTTGTGTTGCTTTGCGCAGCGGCCAGTGGATTCGCGCAACAGACAGTGGATTGGGATGGTCTTTGGGTTGCCGAGCATGTTTATGGTCCGCATGTCGACGGATCGATTCAACTGGTTCTAGAGGAGGATCAGTGGATTGCCCGCGTGAGGGGCGAGTACATTCCGGTGACAGTCACGCCAACGTCTAATGGAGAGGTGGCTTGGCATTTTTCTATTCCGGACTATGGGCAGTTTGACGGCTGGCAGACGTCTGCTGACGACACAATAGTTGGCCATTGGATTCAACCAGCAGGGCAGATCGCAAATTATCCGATTGCAACGCCGGTGATCTTAGCCGCCAAGCACAGCAACCAGTTCGTTGGATTGCTAAAGCCCTATATAGACAGAGTGTCTTTGAACATCCCGCTCAGACAATCAGATACGAAAGACGTGTATGCATCATTCTTGCGTAACCCAGAAAGGAACTTCGGTGTTTTCTTTCGGATAGACAGTGTCGTTGCCGATGAAGAGCGTTTACATTTTCGTAACCCGGATGGCGCTGTCATGACGTCTGCTCAAATTCTCGTCCCTGGAGAGCGGTTTGCTCTGGTGTTTGGCCGCACAGGAGAGACGCTGGAGTTTTCTCGCCGTGGCAGAGACCAGGCACCCGGTTTTTTCCCCAGACGGTTTCCTGTTGAACTGACCTCATTGCCAGTGCCCGCATCCTTGGATGATGGTTGGGAGACTGCTGAGCCTATGTCGGCCGGCCTTGATGAAGACGTGTTACTTCAGCTCGTCAATGAGCTTGCCGCGTTCGAGCCTGAGAAGCTCCAACAACCCTATGTCCACGCGATCCTCGTGGCCCATAAAGGTACGCTTGTGCTGGATGAGTACTTCCACGGTTTTCATGCGGATGCCACACATGATTCGCGTTCTGCTGGCAAATCGCTGACTTCGGCGCTTCTCGGTATGGCGTTGTTCGAACAGTCTTTAGAGAGCATTGATCAGCCTGTCTATCCGCTTTTTGGTGGTGTCGATCAATATAAAAACGAATCGGATGCCAAAGAAGGGCTATCTCTGCGCCACTTAGTCACCATGACGTCTGGCCTAGACTGCGATGATGGCGACTACGATTCGCCAGGCAATGAAGACGTTATGCAGAGTCAAAGCGCCGAACCGGACTGGTACCGTTATGCCTTGAATCTTGCTCTGGTGCGCCAACCGGGAAGTGTCGGTATTTACTGCACTGCCGGTATCAATCTAATTGGTGGTGCGATTGAGGCGGCAACCGGCGAGCCGCTTATTCATTTTTTCAAAACACGGTTTGCAGATCCATTGGGGATAGCGCATTACGAAGTGAATCTGATGCCCACATTGAGCACCTATATGGGAGGAGGGATTCGACTGCGACCGAGGGATTTTTTGAAGCTCGGGCAACTCTACCTAAATGGCGGTGTATGGAACGGTGAGCGATTGCTGTCCGAGGCGTACGTTCAAGACTCCATGCGAGCACATAGTTCAATTAATGAGCAAGACGATTACGGATTTGCTTGGTGGCGTAAAACGTACTCGATTGATGGCGTCGATATCGACACGTTTTACGCGAGTGGAAATGGTGGACAATTACTTTTTATTGTGCCGACCCACGATTTGGTCGTCCTCATACAAGCGGGCAATTACAGTGATGGCTCGACCCGAAATGCGTTTCGCGATCGCTTTATGACAGACTTCTTTCTACGGGCAGTTATCCGGAAGTAATTGGCATCACATGCGCCAGAATGCGAGGGTGTACTTTCCGGGCTACAAGTGAAACGTTGTATTGAGCGCTAGGATACCCTACTAATAACTCTCACTCAGATCGGGGAGCTTACGAGCCGTGTCCAATAATATCCGGAAATGCCAAAGTACTGCGTAACATAGGAACAGAAAAACGATGCTGACTATTAGAATATGTCTGTCAATTTCCGTGATCTTATTTGCCTTTGGACCATTATTCGTCGATTTATCAGCATCGCATGTATTTAATGCCACGTGGCCACCCCACGCGCGTTTCCATATGGTTTGGCTGCTCGGTTTACTTGGTTTTGCAGGTCTTATAACGACCGTTGGTGTGTGGCGCATTAAAGAGCATCAAACGATGGCTATCAGGCTAATTACGCTACCAGGATGGTTGGTCTTACTCCCTTTCTTTATCGCAGTTTTTTCGGTTGGTACGTATGGTGGATCTCTTTCTGATGTGCCTGATGCACCCAAAGTGTTAGGTCTAGATGGCAATATTTTCGGTTTCTCTCTTGCTGTAATTTTTCACGGAGCAGCGACATTTTTAGCATGGCGACGGTGAGAGTGACCTACCTGTATTTCAATTGGCATCCAGTTGGTGTGTTAAGTTCTTGCGCAAGCCAAAAAATTGACACTCAAAAAATCGGATCGGATACAACATCCATGATCGGAGACGTACGGGGGGAAGCATGAAATGAAACGGCGCCTGTCTCTGTTCTACTTGTTGACGTTTTTTACTGCATTGTGGATCCCGCTCGGACAGCATACTTTTTTGATCCCACACTGGATGAAGGTGGGGACGTTTCTCGCTCCTATCCTGTTGTTTCAGCTGGCGCTGACACCTGATGATAAAGGTGGACATTCCAGTGTGCGTACACTTGCTACGTGGATGCTGGTGCTCTACATCATCCATCAATTCGAAGAGCATTGGGTCGATGCCTTCGGAAACCTATACGCATTCCATGGCTCGGTGAACGACTTGGTCGCGCAGGCATTGGGTCAGCCCGCCGGTTCGGTGGAGGCGCTGACGCCAATGTCCATCTTTGTGATTAACACATCGCTGGTTTGGCTGGTGGGTTTGCTTGCGATTTGGAGCAGTCAACGTAGTGTCTTTCCAGCACTTTCTATCAATGCGATCATTTTGGTCAATGCCATGACCCACACGCTGGCCGCCGTGGTGAAAGCGGCATACAACCCTGGGCTTATCACCGCACTGGTACTGTTTCTGCCGTTCGCGTTGCTGGCGTACCGACAGCTTGTGAAGGAGGGCGTTACAACGCGTGCCGAAATCTGGCTTAGTGTGATTTGGGCGGTACTTGCGCATGTCATCATGGTCGCCGGCATGCTAGCAGCGAATGTATTTGGCTTTATTCCAGAATTGGCCTACCACGGCGCATTGGTTTTTTGGTCGATCGTTCCAACGCTCATTGGCTTCTCAATAACCCGTGGACGGCAGGTGAATTGATTTTTCAAAAAGGAGTCTTTTGTGAAAGGTTGCGAGCGTTGGCTTCAGTGATGGACAGGCCACAAGTCACGTCGATCGGCACTTCGCAAGATTTGTATATGACACGCGAGGATATACGTGAATTTAGTTTGTAGACGGTATAACAATATCGGTTCTTTTGTATGAGTGGTGTGTAGGCCAGTGTAGTTACAGTAGACTGCAGGTACTTACCGCGATTTGCAGCGACCACAGCGCGGCCCGCGCCACGGGTTAAAGTCGCTCACTACTGACGCCAGGCTTCGATGACGGCCAGGATACCCACAGCGCCAAAGCGAAAAACACAACGAATACAATGGTCATCGATCCAGGAACAATGTAGCCGCCATAGGGGCTAGGTATCATCTTGACTAACGGACTGATCAACTGTGTCAGTAGTGGCGAAACAATTGCCATCCAGCGAGCGTACAGCGTCTTCCCCGACAGAATGAGTCCAATAATCCAAAGCGACGCAATGGTTAGCGGAATACCGATAACGGTCAGGGCGCCATCGTTAACTTGCATGAGCTGCTCAGTCAGAAGGCTATTGGATGCGGCGTCTGCCGCCTGAAACCCCAGCGCGTACAGCACGGCTGCGTAGTGATAACCGGCGAACAGTGTGAGCGAATAGCCAAACAGTACTACTGGAACCAACGCCAATCGGCGGCCTGCGGGCTCCAACGCTCGATATAGCGGCCACAACCCCAACAAGGCGAGAGGCAACACGGCGTAGCCAAGAAGACTGCCCCAAAGGACAGGTTGGAAAGGAACCGTATGGAGAGCTTCCATAATGCTGAGGGCCGGGCCCGGTGCAATCCCACCTCGCAGAAGATGGTCAGAT
>JBCCZN010000135.1:0-7759 GCA_039187375.1 Pseudomonadota bacterium | reverse complement strand
GCCGCTGGATGCCTCGCCCAGGCGCATCGCGCCGGCCAATGCCACCATGGCGCCGTTATCGGTGCAGTACGCCGGTCGCGGATAACACACGCGCACGCCCAGCGGCGACAAGGTGTGCGCCAGCGCCGCGCGCAATGCCCGGTTAGCACCCACGCCGCCGGCGATCACCAGCGTCTTGCGACCACTCAGCTCCAATGCGCGCCGCGATTTTTCGACCAGGGTCGCCACGACCGCCGCCTGAAACGAAGCACACAAATCGGCGCGATCCGGATCCGATAACGTCTCGCCCGGCAGCGGCGGCGCATCCGCCGCAAGCCCCTGCAGTTTTCGAACCTGCATCAGCACCGCTGTTTTCAATCCCGAGAAACTCATCTGACAACCGGGTTTGTTCAACATCGGTCGCGGCAACGCAAACCGCGTGCTATCGCCCTGCTCGGCCAATTGCGCCAACGCAGGGCCTCCCGGATAGGGCAAACCAAGCAATTTCGCCGTTTTGTCGAAGGCTTCCCCGGCCGCATCGTCCAGCGTCGTGCCAAGCTGCTCATAGCTGCCCAGCGCGGCTACGTCCACCAGCATCGAATGCCCGCCCGACACCAACAGCGCCACGAATGGCACCTCGGGCCCCTGCTCTTCCAGCAAGGGCGCCAGCAGATGCGCCTCCATGTGATGCACCGCCACCGCTGGCTTGTCCAGTGAACGCGCTAAACCGCTGGCGTAGCAGGCGCCAACCAACAAGGCACCGACCAACCCCGGGCCTGCCGTGTAGGCGATACCGTCCAGATCGGCTGCGCCGAGCTGCGCCTCAGCCAGTGTGGCATCGACCAGTGGCGCGAGCCGCGATAAGTGATCTCGAGAGGCCAGCTCCGGTACGACGCCGCCATACTCGGCATGCCGGGCCACCTGCGAGTGCAGTTGGTGCGCCAGCAACCCGCGCTCGGTGTCGTAGATTGCGACACCGGTCTCATCACAGCTCGTCTCAATGCCCAGAACACAGGCCATTTTTGTCTCCCACAGCCTTGCAGCCACCGCCACAAGCCTCTAATATTGGAAATCTTTGCAACCTGAAAGGATAGGGCATCCCATGCCGAGTGTGAAAGTTCGCGACAACGAATATTTTGACGCAGCGCTGCGGCGCTTCAAGCGCGCCTGTGAGAAAGCCGGTGTACTGACCGAACTGCGTCGTCGTGAGTATTATGAGAAGCCGACTCAGGAGCGCAAGCGCAAGAAAGCGGCCGCTGTGAAGCGTCACCTGAAGAAAATGTCGCGCGAGAATAACCGCCGGGTGCGTTTGTATTGATCGCTTGATCCACGCACAGGCGCCGGGCGTGACCCGGCAGGCGGCCAGCCCGCCACGACGGTCGCCTCGGGCGGCCGTTTTTGTTTAACCCTTTTGTTTTTCAATCTCGATGGACATACCAAGATGCTGAAGCAACAGATCACCGACGACATGAAAGCGGCCATGCGCGCTGGCGACAAGGACACACTGCGCGTGATCCGAATGGCGATGGCTGCCATTAAGCAGATTGAGGTCGACAAGCGGACCGAACTCGATGACACCGCCACGCTTGCGGTGATCGAAAAGATGGTCAAACAACGCAAAGAGTCAATCCGCCAATATGAAGACGGTGGGCGTCCTGAGCTAGCCGCCGTTGAGGCGGCCGAGATTGAGGTTTTGAAGGACTACCTGCCCGAGCCACTGGACGCGGCCGCGCTGGAGGCGATCATCGATGAGGCCATCGAGAAGACCGGCGCCAGCTCAATGCGCGACATGGGCTAAGTCATGGGACTGGTCAAAGGCGCCGCGGCCGGGCGTGCCGACATGTCCAGCGTCAGCGCCACGATCAAGGCACGTCTGTCCTGAGATGGCGGGGCGCATCCCGCAACAGTTCATTGACGATCTGGTCGCCAGGGCCGATGTCATCGAAGTGATCGGGAGTCGCATCGAGCTCAAAAAGGCAGGCCGTGAATACAAGGGCCTGTGCCCGTTCCACGGCGAGAAAACACCCTCGTTTACGGTCAGTCCGAACAAGGGCTTCTATCACTGCTTTGGCTGTGGTGCGCACGGCACCGCGTTGGGCTTTTTGATGGAGCACGACCACCTTAGCTTTGTTGAGGCGGTGGAGGAGTTGGCCGGCATGATGTCGCTGGAGGTGCCGCGCGAGGCCGGTGGCAAACCGCGCGATGCCCGATTCGACTCCCTGCTGGACGTCATGAATCGCGTCAGCGAGCTCTACAGCGCTGCATTGAAGGACTCGCCACGTGCGGTGGACTATCTCAAGCGGCGCGGCATCGACGGTGCCACCGCACGCGACTTTCGCATCGGCTATGCCCCGGACGCCTGGGACACCGTGTTGCGTGCGCTGCCTGACAATCCGCAAACCCATGAATTGCTGGTCGCCGCCGGCCTGATCATCCAACGTGATAGCGGTGGCTATTACGATCGATTCCGCGATCGCATTATGTTTCCGATTCGCGATGCGCGCGGCCGCATCGTCGGTTTCGGCGGGCGGGTGCTCGACAAAGGCGAGCCGAAATACCTGAACTCGCCGGAGACCGTCCTGTTTCACAAAGGTCGCGAGCTTTACGGGCTGTATGAGCTGCGCCAACGGCTGCGCGACATTCCGCGCATTGTCGTGGTTGAGGGCTATATGGACGTCGTCGGCCTGGCACGTCACGGCGTGCATTTTTCCGTTGCGACCCTGGGCACCGCCACCACCGCAGAACATGTCGATCGGCTGTTTCGCATCACCGATACCGTCGTATTCAGCTTCGATGGCGATCGCGCCGGCCGCCAGGCCGCCTGGCGCGCGATGAGCAATGCACTGCCGCGCCTCACCGACGGGCGTGAGCTGCGCTTTGCGTTTATGCCCGATGGCGAGGACCCGGACTCGCTGGTCAGCAAAGGCGGCTCAAGCGCGTTTGAGGCGGCGCTGGATGCCTCCTTGCCACTGTCGGATTTTCTCGTCGGCGAACTGGCCTCACAGGCTGACCCCGGCAGCGCAGAGGGTAAGGCCAAACTGGCCGAGCTCGCCAAACCCATTCTGGCCAGCCTCCCCGACGGCGTCTATCGCGATCTGTTGATCAATGCGGTAGCCAACCGGATCGAGCTGGCACCAACGAAACTCGAAGCGATGCTGGGGCCTGCGGCCACGCCCAAGCCCGCCAGGAGCACCCGTGACGCGTTGCCCGCCAACCGCCAACGCGCCAGCGGCATGCGTCGTGCCGTGACGCTCTTGCTGCACGAGCCGTCAGCGGCGTTGCAGATCGACCTGGACGGACTGACCCATTTGAACCGCCCCGGTGCGGAACTCCTGCGGGAGCTCATCGGTCATATTCAGGCGCATGGCGAGTTGTCGCCTGCTGTGCTACTTGAACAATTCCGTTCGCATCGCCATTTCTCCCATCTGGAAAATTTGGCGGCCGATCAGAGCGAGCTGGATGCCGTGCGGGATATGCGTGAGGAATTGACCGGCACGATCCGCCAATTGGCTGAATTGGCACGCAGCGACCGGGTCGACCATTTGCGAATGCAGGCAGACAACGGCGAATTGGACGCGGCTGGCCGATGAGCTGCGCGCATTGCTGTTGCAACGCAGTCGCTGAGGCAGCAGATCCATGCGCAAAATCACGGTTTTGGCTGTAACAAACCCTGTTTTTAATGGTATATTTGACCGCTTTAGTGCGCGATTTACCCGGAACGACTGCAACCGCCTGCTGCGTCATTGACGCGAAGCCTTGCGGCTTGCCTGCGCCACCACCAAATTCATAGGCAACACGTTTACGAAGATGCCCAAGAAAACCACTGCAAAAAAGACGACTGCGAAAGCGGCTGCGAAGAAAAAAACGGCGACCAAGAAAAAGGTCGTCACAAAGAAAACCGCCGCCAGCAAGAAAACCGCTGTGAAAAAGACCGCCACGAAAAAGGCGGCTGCCAAAAAGGCCACAGCCAAAAAGACGGCTGTGAAAAAGACCGCAGCGAAGAAGGCTCCCGCCAAAAAAGCGGTGGCCAAAAAGGCGCCGGCTAAAAAAGCCAGCAAGAAGGTCGCCGCCAAGCCAGCGGCAGCCAAGAAGGCGGATGCGGCGAGCACCAAGGCGATTGAGCAATCTGCATTGCCCAACGACCAGCAATCACAGCTGAAACTGTTGATCGCGCGCGGCAAGGAACAGGGCTACCTGACCTACGCGGAGGTCAACGATCATCTGCCGAGCGGCATCGTCGACCCGGAGCAGATCGAAGACATCGTCAATATGATTAACGACATGGGCATCACGGTGCATGAGAAAGCACCGGACGCTGAGTCGTTGCTGCTGTCCGATAGCGCGGTTTCGAATGATGACGACGCCTCCGAAGAGGCGGAAGAAGCGCTCGCCTCGGTCGACGCCGAATTCGGCCGCACCACCGATCCGGTGCGCATGTACATGCGTGAAATGGGCTCAGTAGAGCTGCTGACGCGTGAGGGCGAGATTGAAATCGCCAAACGAATTGAAGAAGGCCTCAACGACGTCAAAATCGCCTTGGGCGGCTTCCCGGCAGCGGTTGAGATCGTACTGGACACGTTTTTTGCGGTGCAGGCCGGCGACACTCGCATGCAGGACTTTGTCGTCGGGTTTATCGACCCGAACGAGCCCGACGAGATCCCGGCGCCGGGCGCTCGCGCAGGCGACAATGACGACGATGATGACGAGCCAGTCGACACCGGCCCCGATCCTGAGGAGGTGACACGCCGCCTGAAGTCACTGGGTCGTGTGCACAGCCGCGTTTTGACCAACCTGGAAAAGCACGGTGCGCCGTCGCAGACAACGCGCAAGTCACGCCGTCAGTTGGTGGCCGAGCTGATGGAGCTCAAGCTCTCACCGAAGTTGTTCGAGCTTATGGTGATCGAGCTGCGCAGCACAATCCACTCGATCCGCACCTGCGAACGCGCGATTATGAATCTGTGCGTGCGCCAGGCCGGCATGCCGCGCAAAGACTTCCTCGCCAGCTTTCCAAAAAACGAAACCAAGCTGGACTGGATCGAAAAGCACATTCGCGCCAAGCGCAAGCACTCCTCGGTGCTCGCCAAGCTTAAGGACGACATCCTGCGCGCGCAGCGCAAGCTGATCGCCATCGAGCAGCGCACGCACCTGAGCGTGGCGCAAATCAAGGAAATCAATCGCGCCATGTCCATCGGCGAGGCCAAAGCGCGCCGCGCCAAAAAGGAAATGGTCGAGGCCAACCTGCGCCTTGTGATTTCCATCGCCAAGAAATACACCAACCGCGGCCTGCAGTTCCTGGATCTGATTCAGGAAGGCAACATCGGCTTGATGAAGGCTGTCGACAAATTCGAATATCGTCGCGGTTACAAATTCTCGACCTACGCCACCTGGTGGATTCGTCAGGCCATCACGCGCTCGATCGCCGACCAGGCCCGCACAATCCGTATTCCGGTTCACATGATCGAAACGATCAACAAGCTGAACCGCATCTCCCGTCAGATGTTGCAGGAAATGGGTCGCGAGCCGCTGCCCGAAGAGCTGGCGGAACGTATGGAGATGCCGGAAGACAAGGTTCGCAAGGTATTGAAGATCGCCAAAGAGCCGATCTCGATGGAAACACCGATTGGCGATGATGAAGACTCGCACCTCGGCGACTTTATCGAAGACCAGACGGTGCACTCACCCATCGATTCGGCAACCACCGAAGGGCTTAAGGAAACGACCCACGGTGTGCTGGCTGGCTTGACGCCGCGTGAAGCCAAAGTGCTACGCATGCGCTTTGGTATCGACATGAACACCGATCACACGCTTGAGGAAGTCGGCAAACAATTTGATGTGACGCGTGAGCGAATTCGCCAAATCGAAGCCAAGGCACTGCGCAAGCTGCGCCACCCGTCGCGCTCAGATCAACTGAGAAGCTTCCTGCTCGAAGACTGATGCACGCCCGGCAGCACTGCGGTGCTGCCGGCGGCCACCAACTCATCAAACGTCTTGATCAGAAACAACAGCTGATCGGTATCCGCGTCGCTGTTTTTCATGACCTCTTCAGCATAGGCATGGATGTTACTGCGTTCAGGCATGGGACGATCTGAATCCAGAACCTCGCGCATCCGCGGCAAGAATATCCACTGCATCCATTGAGCGAACGAGAGTGTGTCGTAGCAAAAGGGCTCTTCGCTCGAGAGCGCCTGTGCGCTCGGCGCATTGGATTCCCAAAGAGACAGGCGCTGCATCTCGGCAGCAATACTCTCGGTTACTGAGCGCAAGGACTCGCGCGTATCGGTCATCGGCATTCCACATCATGTGTCAGCCGCAAGCATACCGCCGCATTGATGTTGCGGCGAGAACGCCTAGTCCATATAGCGCCCGACGGTTGGCGGCGCGCCCGCACCCGACAGAGAACAATCCTCAATCGGTGGCGCTGGTTGTGGCGACAACCAGGCCTGCACCTGATCAACCGCGCTGACCATGCCACTGGCCGATGCGAACATGATGGCAAACATCAGCATCACCGGCGTGCCCTTGAGCACTAGCCGCCGCCCCGTCCAATGAGGCTGAGCCAGCACAGCGCCGATGCCGACCAACGCAACAATAACAGCGCCCAGAATCCAATTGGCCGCCCAAAGCACCGCCGACAGTGCCATCCATCCGCCATGTAGGGCGAGCATGCGTCGATTCATTCGATATGTCATTTGGCTGACCTCACTGTCACTGTTGCAGTTACTATTTAGATGCAGGATTGCGCCAAAGGGTTGCAATTCAGTCCAACAGATTTTTATCGGCACCAGCCGACCGTCCCATGCAAGCTTATGAAGACACCCTCCGCCTTGTTATTTGATCTGGACGGTACACTCGTCGATAGCGCGCCCGATATCGCAGCAGCCCTCAACGCAGCACTGAGCGACCAGTCGCTGGACACCGTCAGCCTAGATCAGGCGCGCCAGTGGATTGGCGGCGGTGCACCCGCTTTGGTCTCAAGAGCTTTGGCAGCACAACAGCCTCGCGCGACTGATGAAAACGCGCGCTACTTCTTACAGACGCTGTTAACCCACTATCGTCATGAAAATGGTCGCCATGGCGCACCCTACCCCGGTGTTGTGCAGACACTGGCCGTAATCGCCGAACGTGGCATCCCCATGGCCTGCGTCACGAATAAACCGGAGCAACTAGCACGGGATTTACTGGTCCAGTACGACATGCCAATCACGCAGGTCACCGGCGGCGACACGCTGTCGGTCAAAAAACCCAATCCGGCACCGATCGTGCACACGGCAAAACAGTTAGCAGTGGATGCAACCGCCTGCTGGATGGTCGGCGATTCCGCCGCCGACGCCGGCGCTGCGCGCCATGCCGGCAGCGCATTCATCTGGGTAGACTATGGCTATCATCAGGACGACAACGCAGAAACACTCGCGCCTGATGCGGTGTTATCCGATTTCAAAGGGTTGCTCGCGCTGTTGGATTCAGCCAAGTAAACTTAGCACTGCGATGGGCCTGTAGCTCAGTTGGTTAGAGCAGGGGACTCATAATCCCTTGGTCCCAGGTTCGAGTCCTGGCGGGCCCACCAAATCTCCTCGCAACGACAATGTCACACGCCTCCCGGCGAAGCGACAACCGCAACACACCAGGACTATCCCGGCCACTCGCTATTCACTCGCGGCGCTCGCATGCTCGCCCTGGCGGGCCCACCAAATCTCTTCGCAACGACAATGTCACACGCCTCGCGGCGCAGTGACAACCTCACCACACCAGGACTATTCTGGCCACTCGCTATTCGCTCGCG